>DASUTW010000365.1:0-2222 GCA_036374395.1 Actinomycetota bacterium | reverse complement strand
CACCATCGTGCTGGCGATCGAGGAGGGCGGGCTCTCGTTCATCCTCTTCGCCCTCATGCTCGTGGTGATCTTCGTCGTGTTCCTCATCTCGATGGCGCGCTGACGCGCTCGGCGGCCGAGGCGGCCGCCTCCAGGGTCCGCTCGATCTCGTCGTCGCCGTGGGCCGTGCCCAGGAACCATCCCTCGTAGCCCGACGGCGGAAGGGCCACGCCGGCCTCCAGCATCCCGTGGAAGAACCTCGCGTAGGCCTCGTGGTCGGCGGCGGCGGCCTGCGCGTGATCGCGCACGCCCTCCACCCCGAAGAACAGCGAGAAGAGCGAGGCCGCCCGGTTGATCGTGAACGGGATCCCCGCGTCCTCGAGGATCGAGGCCAGACCCTCCACGAGCCGCTCGGCGGCCTTCTCCAGCCCCGGGTAGGGGTCCCGGCGCTCGATCAGGTCCAGCGCCGCGAGCCCCGCGGCCACCGCGACGGGGTTGCCGGACAGCGTCCCCGCCTGGTAGACGTCGCCGGCGGGGGCCAGCCGCTCCATGATCTCGGCCCGCCCCCCGAAGGCGGCCATGGGCATCCCCCCGCCCATGACCTTCCCCAGCACGGTGAGGTCGGGCGTCACGCCGAAGCGCTCCTGCGCGCCGCCCCGGCCCACCCGGAACCCCGTGATGACCTCGTCGAAGATCAGCAGCGCGCCGGATCGGATCGTGAGGTCGCGGAGGTCCTCCAGGAACCCCGGCTCGGGCGGGACCACGCCCATGTTGGCGGCCACCGGCTCCACGATGACGGCCGCGATCTCGTCGCCCACCGCCTCGAAGGCGCCGGCCAGGGCCTCGCGATCGTTGTACGGGAGGACGAGCGTGTCGCGAGAGGCGCCCTCGGTGACCCCCGGCGTGCCCGGGATCCCGAAGGTGGCCAGGCCCGAGCCGGCGCTGGCCAGCAGGCCGTCGGAGTGACCGTGGTAGCAGCCGGCGAACTTCACGACGCGGTCGCGGCCAGCGCCGGCTCGGGCCAGCCGCACCGCGCTCATCGCGGCCTCGGTCCCGCTGGAGACGAGGCGAACCATCTCCAGCGAGGGCATCGCCGCACGGAGGGCCTCGGCCAGCCGCACCTCGCCCTCGGTGGGCATCCCGAACGAGGTGCCGCGGCCCGCGGCCTCCCGGGCGGCCTCCACGATCTCCGGGCGCGCGTGCCCGAAGAGGAGGGCGCCCCACGACTGCACGTAGTCGATGCGCCGGGCGCCGTCGACGTCCTCGACCCAGGCCCCCTCGCCCGAGGCGGCGAAACGCGGGACCCCGCCGACCGCCCCGAAGGCCCGGACCGGCGAGCTCACGCCTCCGGGGATCACCGCGCGGGCCCGCTCGAAGAGGTCCTCCGACCGCGTCACGACCCCTATGGTAGAGGCTTCGCCGGCAGCGGCGGCGCTAGCTACCTCGGCCAGCGCAGCGGCCCGCGCACGTAGACGAGCCGGTTGGCGGGAGCGCCTCCACCGGGGAGGTTCGTGGCCTCCGTATCGAAGACCACGAACCGTCCTCCGCTGGAGAGGACCCGCTGGTTGGCAGGGATCCCCGTGAAGGCGTCCCCCGGCTCTCCGGCGTTCGACTTGCTGACGAGCCAGGTCTTCTTCCCAGCAACGTGACGACCTGCACTGTCCGACGCGTGCGCTCCTTCCCTCGATGCGGGGCCCAAGCCCTACCTGGGCCACCTTAGAGCGCCACGGATGTACACCAGCTCGTTTGAGCCGACGTCCCAGCCCGGGAGGTTCGTGGCCTGAGTGGTGAACACGACGAACGCTCCACGGCTGGACAGCGCCCGAGAGGCGGACGGGATGCCGGCGAAGTCGTTCGCCGGCGCGCCGTTCGCGGCCTTGCTCACGAGCACCGTCTTGCCGCTCTTCCGGTCGTGGACGTACGCGAGGTCGTCGGTGGCCACGGCCCCTCCCGGCAGGTTGTCGGCGCTCGACTCGAACGCCACGAACCGTCCCTCGGGGGAGATGGACGCGTCGTCGGCGTCGGCATCGGCGGGCGCGCCGGTCGAGCTCTTGCTGACCAGGCGGGTCTTCCTCGTCTTCCGGTCGTGGACGTAGACCATGTCGTCGGCATGCAGGGCGCCGGCCGGAAGGTTGGTGGCGTTGGACTCGAACGCCACGAACCGACCGTTGGCGGAGATCGCCGGGTCGTCCGAGTCGTCGTCGGCGGGAGCCCCGGCCGAGGTCTTGCTGATCAGCCGGGTC
>DASUTW010000364.1:0-2604 GCA_036374395.1 Actinomycetota bacterium | reverse complement strand
CCAGCGCCACAGGTCAGAGGGGTGACGGATCGGGTCTCTACGATGCAGGGCGTAGGGGGGTCTAGTCACTCGGTCGGGCGGTCGGCCTCCGGCTGCCCGGAAACCAGCCCCAGCGCGTCGAGCTCTCCGACCAGCGACGCGATCTGGATCGACACCTCATCGACGTCCAGCCCGTACTCTTCCGCGATCTCGCCCGAGAGCTGCCCCACCGTCGCCTCCCCCTCGCACAGCCGCCAGACGAGCTCGGCCGACGCGTTGAGCCGGTGGATGAGGTCCGCCTCCTCCACGTAGAGGATGAGCCCATCGCCCACCTCGAGCTCGGAGACGGTGGGGACCCGGTGGGGGACGTAGGAGAGCGGCACGGAGAGCCCCTCGGGGGTCGGCTCGCCGCTCCTGGCCTCCGGACGCGGTAGTTCTCGGTCCACGAAGAGCCAGTGTCGGGCCGGGCTGGCCGGAGGGCATCCCGCAGGAGACGTAGATAAGGCGACCGACCCCGTACTGCATCAGGCGTAGAGAAGATACGAGACCCGACCGATGAGGTACGCAGACCTTCGACCTACGCTGTTCGACCGATGCCAGGGAGATCGCCCGCGGGGGAGGAAGGCGTGCCGCGTTCCGACGACCGGTCGACGGACCGGGGGCTTCCTTCGAGGATCGTCGCACACATCCACCGCGACGTCCCGCTCGTGCTCCTCGACGCGACCCTCATCCTGATCGCCTATCTGGTCCCGCTGGCCCTCCGCTTCGAGGGCGAGGTGCCGGCGGACTACTGGGCGTCGTTCTGGCTCCTCTTCCCGGCCATAGGAGGGATCCACCTCGCCTGCAACCTCCTCTTCGGCCTTTACGGAGAGATGTGGCGCTACGCGAGCGTGGAGGAGGCCAGGCGTGTAGCCCTGGCCGGCATCGTGGCGGGCGGGCTCGTGATCATGGGAGTCATGCTCCTCCCGGACCGACCGCTCCCCCTCTCGGTCGTCATGCTCGGCGCAATCCTGGCGCTGATCGGGTTCGGCACCGTCCGGTTCCAGAGCCGTCTCTTCGCCTTCAAGCGACGGACCGAGCCCGAGGAGCAGCATCGCGTGCTGCTGGTCGGGGCTGGCCAGGCGGGGGCGATGGTCTCCAAGGACCTCCGGACCAACCGGCACCTCGGGCTCCGTCCCGTGGGGTTCGTAGACGACGACCCACGGAAGATCGGACTGGCCCTCCAGGAGGTTCGCGTCCTCGGCCCCCGTGAGGCCATCCCCTCGCTGGTCGAGCGACTCCGGGTGGACCAGGTGCTGCTCACGATCCCATCGGCGACCAGCGAGGTCGTCCGCGACGTCGCCGCGCTATGCGAGCAGGCCGACGTGACCCTCAAGGTCCTGCCCTCGGTCCGAGACATCATGGGCGGGAAGGTGGCGGCCCGTGACATCCGCGACCTGCGGATCGAGGATCTCCTGGGCCGCAGCCAGGCCGACATCGACCTCGAGGCCGTCGCCTCGTTCCTGCGGGGCCGGCGCGTGCTGGTGACCGGCGCCGGCGGCTCCATCGGGGCGGAGATCTGCCGCCAAGTCGCGGCGCTCGATCCCGCGGCGCTGACGCTCCTCGACCACGACGAGACGCACCTCCACGACGTGTTGACCGAGCTCGAGGGCGACGTTCCGATCGAGACGACGCTCGTGGACATCCGCGACCGGGAGCGCGTGATCCGGGCCATGATGCGCCACCGCCCCCAGGTCGTTTTCCACGCGGCGGCGCACAAGCATGTCCCCCTGCTCGAGATCCACCCAGAGGAGGCGGTCCTCACCAACGTGATGGGGACGGCCAACGTGGTCGATGCGGCGGTGGCGGCGCACGCCGAGCGCTTCGTCCTCATCTCGACCGACAAGGCGGTCAAGCCCGTGAGCGTCATGGGGGCGTCGAAGAGGCTCGCCGAGCAGATCGCCCGCAGCGCTCTTGGGAACGGGAGCATCTTCTGCGCGGTCCGATTCGGGAACGTCCTGGGGAGCCGGGGGAGCGTGATCCCCACGATGTTCCGGCAGATCGCCCGGGGAGGGCCCGTGACCGTCACCCATCCGGCGATGTCGCGCTACTTCATGAGCATCCAGGAGGCCGTGGAGCTCGTGCTCCAGGCGGCCGCGCTGGCCGAGGGGGGAGAGGTGTTCACCCTGGAGATGGGGGAGCCGGTCAACATCCTGGACATGGCCAAGCGCATTATCAGGCTCTCCGGACGCGTCCCTGGCAAGGACGTCCAAATCTCGATCACCGGCGCGCGCCCCGGCGAGAAACTCGTCGAGGACGTGATCGACCCCGACGAGGAGCTCCTCTCCAGCGCGCACCCGGACATCATGGTGTCGCGCCCGGTCCCTCCGAGCCGCTCGGCCCTCCATGCGGCGATCGGCGAGCTCGACGTGATGGTGAGGGACGGGAGGACCGGCGACCTCGCGGATCGCATCAAGGCCGTCGCCTTGGGCCTCCCCGTGCCCCTCGACGCGGAGGCGGCGAGTTGACCTCCCGCACGATCGTGGTGATCCATCGGCTCGCCATGGTGGCCGAGGGCATCGCTGCGGCCCTCTCCAGGTACCCCTGGCTCGTGCCGGTGGGCATCGCCACCGACACTGCCGAGGG
>DASUTW010000363.1:0-4813 GCA_036374395.1 Actinomycetota bacterium | reverse complement strand
GATCGGACGATCGGGATCGCGGCGCACCCCCGCCTGCTGGGCGAACCGCGACGACGCCCCGTCCGCGGCGATCACGTACCGGGCCCGGACCTCCCGGGGCTCGCCCTCGCCCCTCCGCACCACGGCCCCGAGCACACGCCCCCATCGGTCCAGGACCGGCCGCTCGGCATCGGTCTCCTGCCACACGATCGCCCCCGACTTCTCGGCGTTCCGGATCAGGAGCTCGTCGAGGTCGTGCCTGGTCCGCACCAGCCCGAAGCTGGGGAAGGCGTCCGACTCGGGCCAGGGGAGCTCGACCTTCACCCCCGGACCGAAGGACCTCAGGCCGTCGATGCGCACGAAGCCCCGCTCCTCGACGTCGATCCCGAGCTCGAGGAGCTGCTTCACGCCTCGGGGGGTCAGGCCGTCCCCGCAGACCTTCTCGCGGGGGAAGGCCGCCTTGTCCACCGCGAGCACGTCCACGCCGTGCCGGGCGAGATGCGCCGCGGCCGCGGATCCCGCGGGGCCGGCCCCGACGACCAGCACGTCCACCCGCTCGGCGGAGCTTGTGAAACCGTTCACAAGCGGATGCTACGCCCGCCCCAGGTATCTCGCAAACGCTTCAGCCGGCCGCGTCGCCGGACCGCTGGCCGGGGAGCCAGAGGGCGTGGTCCCACGCGGCCATGTGGAGCGGGCGGACCCGCATCATCCCCGGCCGGTCCACCTGCTCGGCGAACGCCCGGAAGCCCTCCCCCGACAGCGCCTCGCGGTACTTCTCGTACCAGGAGGACATCACGCCGCGGAGCGCGGGGTGGACGGCCGAGAGCGGCTCCGCCCGGCCGTGGATCACGATCCCGGCGAGGTCCCGCCACTCGCTCCCGCGGCTGAAGGTGAGGGCGGCGCGAGGGTCCCTCTCGACGTTGCGCCAGGTCACCGAGTCGCGTCGGGCCGAGACGTAGATCGCCTCCTCCCGCCAGACGAACCAGAGCGGGACGACGTGGGGGCTCCCGTCGGCGAGGGTGGTCGCGAGGTGGACCACGTCGAGATCCCCGAAGATCCTGCGAGCGTCGAGCAGCCGCATGGCCCGGCTAGTTGTCCCACACGCGGGCGATCGAATCAATCACCCGATCACGAGATGCGCAGGGTGCACGTCTCCACGAGGTCGGCGAGCGCCGCGCGGACGTCGCCGGGGAGCCCGGCGACGTCCAGCGCGGCGCGAGCCCGGTCGGCCAGCTCGGCCACGAGGCCCCCCACCGCGTCGAGGGCCCCCGACGACTCGATGATCCCGCGGATCCGCTCGACGTCCGCATCGGTCAGGTCGGGCGCCCCGAGCCGTTCCAGGAGGAACGCTGCCTCTTCGTGCTCCGCTCGCTCCAGAGCCCGGGCGATCAGCACGGTCCGCTTTCCCTCGCGAAGGTCCGAGTCCCGGGGCTTCCCGGTCAGCGCGGGGTCCCCGAAGACCCCGAGGATGTCGTCGCGCAGCTGGAAGGCCTCGCCCAGCGGCATCCCGTACCTGCTCAGGGCCGCCAGCAGCTCGCCCGAGCCCCCGGCCAGGATCGCCCCGATCTGGAGCGGCCCCTCCACCGTGTAGTTGCCGGACTTCAGCCCCGCGATCCGGCGGGCCTCGGGCTCGGCCGCCTCCCCCCGGTGCGCCGCCGCCACGTCGAGGTACTGGCCGGCCACGACCTCCACCCGCATCCGGTTGTAGCGGGCGAGCGCCGGGAGCAGCGCTCCCGGCGCGAGCCCGGCGCCGAGGAACGCGCCGTCGGCGAGGATCAGCGCCAGGTCGCCGGCCAGGATCGCCCCCGACACGCCGAAGACCTCCGCGCTCCCCCGCATCCGCTCGGCGGCGTGGAGGCCCTCCAGGTGGGCCCACGTGGCCGGAGCTCCGCGCCGCGTCCGGGACCCGTCCATCACGTCGTCGTGGACGATGGCGAAGGTGTGGAGCAGCTCCAGCGAGGCCGCCGCCCGGATCACCACGGGGCCGACCTCGCCCCCCGCCGCCCGATGGCCCAGGAGGCAGAAGACCGGCCGGAGCCGCTTCCCGCCGGCGGCGATCACCCGCTCCAGCTCGTCGAAGAGCTCCCCCACGCCCGGCGCCCGCTCCTCGGCCTCGGCCCGCTCGCCCTGGAGGAAGCGGGCCAGGTCCTCCTCCACCGCGGCCGCGAGGTCGAGGCACGCCGCCGGCAGGGGGACGTCGGCGACGCGCACGCCCGGCATCAGCCCATCGGGGGGAGGTCCCGGAGGAGGGCCTCGACCTCCTCGCGGGTGGCGACGTTGTCCCAGCGCCCCCGGATCACGCCGTCGGCGTCCACGAAGAAGACCCAGGGCTCGAGGATGTTGTCGTTCCGCAGGATCCAGTCGGCGGCGGCCCGGTTCACGACGTTGTTCTGGAAGTCCCGCCACACCTCGACGTGGACAAACTCGGCCCGGTCGCGGTACTCGGACTCGAGCTCGGCGATCATGTCCGTGATCGGGCCGCAGAACTGGCTCAGGCAGTAGACGGGGGTGGCGAACACGGCCACGATGGGCCTCCCCCGCCGGATCGCCTGCGCGATCGTGGAGTCGTGAAGCTCCGGGTCGGGGACCTCCTCGCCCCCTTCGGCCCTGGAGTCGACGGCTCCCGGGGGAGCCTCCCCGATGTCGTCGAGCGTGAGGTTGTCGGTCCGGGGCGCCCGGTCGCCGACGACCGGGTACGCGTGCTCGCCCGCCACCTGGAAGGCCGCCGTCCCCGAGAGCGGCTCGCCGTCCACATCGGCGATCACCTCGACCTGCCAGATGCCGGCGCGGTCGAAGGTCACGTCGCGGACCGCGTAGACGCCCCGGCCCTCGGCCGGCGGGCCGGCGTGGGCGGCCTCGTGCTCGGGGTCCTCGCCGGGGATGGCCAGGAACTCCGCGGTGACCTCGGGGCCAGGCTCGGGCTGCCCTCCCCCGATGAAGGAGAAGCGGAAGGTCGCCTCGCCGCCCGAGACGAAGCGATTGTCCTGGGTGAGGAGGCCCACGATGAACCGGTCGGTGGTGCCGGTGGCGAGATCGTAGCTCGCGACCTGGGCCACGAGCTCGCCCCCGCCCGGGCTCGGGGACGGGCCGGCCTGCGGCCCCTCGTCCCCGTCCGATCCGCAGGCCGCGGAGACCAGGCCCAGGGCGAGCGCCAGCGCGAGCGTCGTGGTTCGGGTCACGATCCCCAATGTAGCGCGGGCGGCGTGGGTCCGCGGCGCCGTGAGTATGATGACGGCACGGATGAAGCTCGTTCGCCGCCTCTCCGTCGTCACCGCCATTGCCACGCTGGGACTGGTCGCGCTGGGCGGCGTGGTCCGCGCCACCGGCTCGGGGCTGGGATGCCCCGACTGGCCCCGGTGCCACGGGCGGCTGATCCCGCCGCTCGAGTTCCACGCGCTGATCGAGTACAGCCATCGACTGCTGGCCTCGATCGTGGTGATCCTCGTCATCGCCACGGCGTGGGCCGCGTGGCGCCGGGCCCGCGGGACGCCGCAGGTCCTGCGGCCGGCCGTGCTGGCGATCGGCGTTGTCCTGCTCCAAGCGGGCCTCGGCGCGGTGGTCGTGGCCGAGGAGCTGGCCCCCCTCCCCAACACCCTCCACTTCGCCACGGCGATGCTGCTCGTGGCCACGGTCGTCACGACCGCAGCGAACGCGGTGCTGGGACGCGCGGCGCCCGGCGACGGTCCTCGCGGCGCCCCGGGCATGCGGCGCCTGCTGTGGTGGGCGCTCGGGGTCACGGCGGGCGCGCTGCTGGCCGGCGTGTACATGCGCGGCTCGGGCTCGAGCCTCGCATTCCTGGACTGGCCGCTGATGGACGGGAGGGCGATCCCCGAGCTCCGGACCGAGGCGGCCTGGGCCGCCTTCCTCCACCGGGCGATCGCCGCCCTGGCCGTCGTGCTGATCGTCGGCATCGCCGTGCGGGCCCGCGAGCTCGCCCCGCGGCTGCGGTGGCTCGCGTGGACGGCCGCCGGTCTGGTCCTGCTCCAGTCGGGGCTGGGCGCCGCCACGGTCTTCACCCGGCTGGACGCTCTGCCGGTGGCCGGCCACATCCTGGGCAGCAGCCTCACGTGGGCGTCCATCGTGGCGCTCGTCGCCGGCACGCGCCCGGTGCGGCATGCGGAGGCGGTCGAGGAGAGCGACCGGCCCGGCGCACGGCAGGTGGCCGGCGCCTACCTCCAGCTGATGAAGCCCGACATCATCGTGCTCCTGCTCGTCACGACCGTCCCGACGATGATCCTTGCGGCCGGAGGCTTCCCGCCCGTGGGCCTCGTGGCCGCCACGCTCCTCGGGGGGACGCTGGCGGCGGGAGGCGCCAACGCCCTGAACCACTACCTCGACCGGGACATCGACGAGGTGATGGACCGGACCCGGGCCCGACCCATCCCCGCGCACCGCGTGGAGCCCGACGACGCGAAGAGCTTCGGGATCCTCCTCTCGGGGCTGTCCTTCGCCTGGCTGGCGCTGACGGTGAACCTGCTGTCGGCAGCGCTGGCGCTCTCGGCGATCCTCTTCTACGTCTTCGTCTACACGGCGTGGATGAAGCGCTCCACGCCGCAGAACATCGTGATCGGCGGGGCGGCCGGCGCGGTGCCGGCGCTCGTGGGGTGGGCGGCGGTGACCGGGAGCCTGGCCCTGCCGGCGTGGGTCCTCTTCGCCCTGATCTTCTTCTGGACGCCCCCCCACTTCTGGGCGCTGTCGATGAAGTACGCGGACGACTACCAGGCGGCCGGGGTCCCGATGCTCGTCGTCCTCCACGGCAGCGCCGACACGGCGACCCACATCCTCCTGTACTCGATCCAGACCGTGGCGGTGTCGCTGCTCCTCTTCCCGGCGG
>DASUTW010000362.1:0-3054 GCA_036374395.1 Actinomycetota bacterium | reverse complement strand
CTCCCTTCCCGAGGTCGTTGCCGCTCGTGCCGTCGGCGGTCGTGATGCAGTCGTTGCCTCGGTTGCCGTAGAGCTCGTCGTTCCCGAAGTCGCCGAAGATGAAGTCGGCGCCGCCCTGCCCGCGAAGAACGTCGCGGCCCCCGAGGCCGAACATGTCGTCGGGGCCCGCGCCACCGTACCCGAAGTCGTTCCCCGCCCCTCCGTTCACGAGGTCCTTTCTCCCGCCGCCCCTCAATAGGTCGTTCCCGGCGCCCCCGAACAGGAAGTCCCGCCCCGGGCCGCCGTGGAGCGTGTCCACGCCCCCGCCGCCGCAGATCCGGTCCCGCCCGCCGCGGCCGCGCACCAGGTCGTCGCCGCCCTTGGCTGCGATCACGTCGTTCCCCGGCGTGCCGACGATCGTGTCGTGCCCTGCCGTCCCGACGATCGTGGCCGGCCGGCCCTTGCAGCTCGCCGCCGTCGTGGCGCCCGCGACCGCGATCGGGACCGCCCCGGCCACGATCCCGGCGGCGATCGCCACCCGCATCCATCCCCGCATCCCGCCCTCCTCTCGTCCGAGCGCGGCGAAGCGTACACCCGTCGTCTCGTCACGGGAAGGTCCGGTCCCGGCGGCGGGCGCTATGCTACGGCTCGCATGCCAGGAAGCCCGACCGCCGGAGGATGGATCGCCGCCCTGGACGAGCTGTACCCACCCGCCTGGGCCGAGGCCTGGGACAACGTGGGGCTCCAGGTTGGGGATCGAGCCTGGCCTGCGCGGCGCGTGCTCGTGGCCCTGGACCCCACCGAGGAGGTCGTGGCCGAGGCGGTGGAGCGGGGATGCGGGCTCGTCGTGACGCACCACCCGCTGCTGTTCCGGCCCCGGTCGAGCCTCGACCTCCGGGATCCGGTGAGCCGGACGGCGGCGAGCGCGATCCGGGCCGAGGTCGCGATCGTGGCCTGCCACACGAACGCGGACGTCGCGATGCCCGGGGTGTCGGACACGCTGGCCGAGGCGCTGGGGATCGAGGTCGCCGGGGTGCTCCAGGGGACCGGCGCCGGCGGCCGCGCCAAGCTCGTGACGTTCGTCCCGCCGGAGTCGACCGCCAAGGTGCTCGACGCGGTCGCGGCCGCCGGCGCCGCCGTGATCGGCGAGTACACGCACTGCTCCTTCCGCGTGACCGGCACCGGCACCTTCCTCCCCTCCGAGGCCGCCGACCCGCTGATCGGGGAGCGCGGGGAGCTGAACCAGGTCGAGGAGGATCGCGTCGAGATCGTGGTCCTTCAGGAACGCCTCGGCCCCGTGATCGAGGCCCTGCTCCAGGCCCATCCCTACGACGAGGTCGCCTACGACGTCTACCCGCTGGCGGGACCGACCGGGCTCGGGCTCGGTCGCGTCGGCCGCCTCCCGGACCCGATCACCGCGGGCGACCTCGCCCTCGCCTGCGAGCGCGAGCTGGGCGCCCGCCCCCGCCTGGTGGGTGATCCCCGCCGCCCCGTCGAGCAGGTGGCCGTCTGCGGCGGCTCCGGCGCCTCCCTGATTCCCGACGCGCTCGCCGTGCGCGTCCACGCTTTCGTGACCGGCGACGTCAAGCACCACGACGCCCAGGATGCCGCCGCGGCCGGCCTCATCGTGATCGACGCCGGTCACCACGCCACCGAGTGGCCCTTCGTCCCCCGCCTCGCCGAGCGCCTGGCCGAGCCCGCCGCCGCCCTCGGGGGCGACGTGGTCGTCTCCGACGTGGACACCGACCCCTTCCGCACGCCGTGAAGGGGATGGATCGCCTCCTCGAGCTTCAGGAGCTCGACCTGTCCGTGGTCCGCCTCGAGGCTCGCCGCGAGGAGATCGAGTCGGGGAAGGAGCTGGCCGAGGCGCGACGACGCCAGGAAGAGCTCGAGGGGCGCCTCGGCGAGATCCGCATGGCCCTGGACGGGGTCAAGGGTGAGCAGGCGCGGCTGGAGAACGACGTCTCGATGCTGACCCAGAAGGCCGAGGCGGAGGAGCGGCGCCTCTACGACGGCAGCGTGGCCAACCCCAAGGAGCTCGAGTCGATCCAGGCCGAGCTGAAGAACTTGCGCGACCGGCGATCCCGCCTCGAGGACGGGATCCTGGAGCAGATGGAGCGGCGGGAGCAGCTGGAGGGGGGCCTGCCCCAGCTCGAGGCCGAGGTCGAGGAGGCCCGGGCCCGCGTCGCGGAGATCGAGACCTCCTCGGAGACCGAGCTCGAGCAGATCGGGGCGGCGCTGGCGGAGCGGGCGGGCGAGCGCGCCGCCCTCGTCCAGGAGATCGACGAGGAGCTGCTCGACCTCTACGAGGACCTCCGGTCGAAGAAGAAGGGCGTGGGGGCGGCGGCCCTCGTGGACGGCGTGTGCCAGGGCTGCCGCCAGCAGCTCTCCCCCCTGGAGCTGGACCGCCTCAAGAAGGTCGACGGCGTCCGGAGGTGCGACTACTGTCGCCGGATCCTCATCCTCACCTGATCGTCCACACCGACGGCGCGGCCCGGGGCAACCCCGGCCCGGCGGGCATCGGGGCCATCGTCACCGACGGGTCGGGCCGCACGGTGGCCACGCTGGCCGAGGGGATCGGGGTGGCCACGAACAACCAGGCCGAGTACCGCGCCGTGATCGAGGGGCTCCGCCTTGCCGCCGAGCGCGGGGCGAAGCGCGTGCTCGTCCGCTCGGACAGCAAGCTCCTCGTCGAGCAGCTCTCCGGACGCTTCCGGGTGAAGAACCCCACCCTCCAGCGGCTGCACGCGGAGGTCCGGGCGCTCGTCCGCACCTTCGAGGGGGTGGACTTCGAGCACGTCCGGCGGGGCGAGAACGCCGAGGCCGATGCCCTGGCCAACGAGGGCGTGGACGACTGGCTGGAGGGGCCGGGGCGAGCGTACGAGCCCGCCGACCCCCGGCCGCCGGAGCTGTTCGAGGAGTAGACTGGGGATCGGTACGAGGAGCGGGCCGGGCGGCCGCGCCCTTCGGGGTGAGGAAAGTCCGGACTCCACAGGGCAGGGTGCTGGGTAACACCCAGGCGGGGCGACCCGCGGAAAGTGCCACAGAGAGCAGACCGCCTCCCTCGGGAGGTAA
>DASUTW010000361.1:0-6344 GCA_036374395.1 Actinomycetota bacterium | reverse complement strand
GAGGCGGACCGCCGCCGTGGACGAATCCGTCGGCGTACCGGGCGACGCGCGCGAAGGCGAGATCGCTGCCTCCTCCGACGAGGAGCTCGGGGCCGCCGTCCTGGGCGGGGCGGGGACCGATCGAGGGGTCCTCCCAGACGCCCCGGAGCGCGGCGAGCTGCTCTTCGAACCGGCGCCCTCGGCCCCGGACCTCGACGCCCGCCGCGTCGTAGTCGTCCTCGCGGGCGCCGACCGCGAGGCCCAGCGTCAGCCGGCCCCCCGAGAGGACGTCGATCGTCGCCGCCTCCTTGGCCAGGATGGTGGTGCCTCGCAGAGGGCCCACGACGACCATCGTGACGAGTCGCACACGGGAGGTCGTGCCCGTGATCGCGGCCAGGCAGGCCAGGGGATCGAGGGAGTCGTACCGCACGCGGTCGAGGACCCCGATGCTGGTGAAGGGCCCGTCCTCGATCCGGCGGGCCCATTCGCCGATGAGTCGAGCCTCCGTCCCCGGAACCGTGTTCGGAAGTCCCACCCCGATGTTCATCCGCTGGCCTCCCTCGTGCGGGGACGATACCCTAGGCCCTCCGCCTTGCCCAACCCCGCTCCGCTCAACATAATCAGGAGACTGTTGTCAGTCATCAGGCCGGAGCGCATGACGGAGGACTCGTGAGGGCGAGGATCGAGGTGAACGGGGAGGTCCGCGACCTCGAGCTCGCTCCGAGCGAGCGGTTGCTCGACGTGCTGCGGGACCGCCTGGGGCTCCTCGGAAGCAAGGAGGGCTGCGGCCGCGGCGAGTGCGGCGCCTGCACCGTGTTGATCGACGGACGCCCCGTCCTTTCCTGCATCACGTTGGCCGCGAGGGTGCGCGGTCCGGTGGAGACCGTCGAGGGGGTGGCCGATGAGGCAGTGCCCCTCCGCGAGGCGTTCGCGGATCACGGCGCCTTCCAGTGCGGGTTCTGCACGCCGGGGCAGATCGTTCGGGGCGTCTCCCTCCTGCGCGGGGGCCTGCCGGCGGAGGAGGGATCGCTCCGCCAACTGATGTCGGGCAACGTCTGTCGGTGCACCGGGTACGCGGGGATCGTGCGGGCGCTCCGCCAAGCCGAGAGTGGGTCGCGCTGATGCAGGTGGGCCGCCGGATCCGCAACGTGGACTGGCCGGAGCGGACGGTGGGCTCCGTCCCCTTCACGGCCGACGTCCGACTCCCGGGTACGCTCGTGGCGAGGGTGCTGCGAAGTCCCTTGCCACACGCGCGGATCGTCTCGCTCGACGTGACGGCGGCCGAGGCCGCCCCGGGCGTGCACGCCGTGATCACCTCCGAGGATTTCGGCGAGGTGAAGTACGTGCATCACGGAGGCCCCCTCGCCGACCGCCATCCCTTGGCCCGCCGCGTGGTGCGCTTTCTCGGGGAGGAGATCGCGGCCGTGGCCGCGGAGTCTCCCGCGCAGGCTGAGGCAGCGGTCGCCCTGATCGGCCTCGAGCTCCGGCCCCTCCCCGCCGTCACGACGATCGAGGAGGCGCTGGAGCGGGGCGCCCCCGAGATCCACTCCGGCGGCAACGTCTCGCTCCACACGGAGCGCCGCTACGGAGATGTCGCCGCGGGGCGCCGCCGGGCGACCAAGTCGGTCCAAGGCCGCTACCGGTTCGGCCGGCAGACCCATGTCTGCATGGAGACGAACAGCACACTCGCCAGCTGGGACGAGGAGGAGGGCGTCCTCCACCTCTGGACGTCCACCCAGGCGCCGTACTTCATCCGCAAGGAGGTGGCCCACGCGCTGGGGCTCGAGCTGGATTGCGTGAAGGCCCACGAGGTGGCGGTGGGCGGGGGCTTCGGGTCGAAGTCGAAGATCTCCGATCACGAGGTTCTGTGCGCGGCACTGTCGAAGAAGGCGGGACGTCCCGTCCGGCTCGTCCTTGACAGAGCAGAGGACTTCGCCACCACGAAGTGCCGCCACGACTGGGACGTGCGCCTAGAGACCGGCGCCGACGAGGAGGGCCGCCTCACCCACCGCACGGCGAGGATCCTCGTGGACAACGGCGCCTACAACCACTCCGGGCCCTCCGTGATGGGCTACGGCTCCCTCGTGATGGGGTCCTTCTACCGGACGGACGGCGTGGACATCGACGCCGACCTCGTCTACACGAACAAGCACCCGGGAGGCCAGTTCCGGGGCTATGGGGGACCGCAGGCCACCTTCGCGATCGAGTCGCAGATGGACGAGCTGGCCGATGCCCTGGGGATGGACCCGATCGACCTGCGGATCCTCAACGCGAACCGCGCAGGCGACGTCACCCACGCCGGCTGGAAGCTGCGATCGGCGCGCTTGGTCGAGTGCCTCGAGGCGGCCCGTGAGGCCATCGGGTGGGACGAAAAGCGGCGGCTCGGAGGGAGCGGGCGGGGCGTGGGAATCGCGGCGGCGATCCACGTCACCGGGGCTCACGTCTACGAGGGGGCCGAGGAGTCCCACGCCGGCGTCGACGTCCGGGCCGACGGGACGGTGCGCGTGCGCTTCGGAGGGGCCGACGCGGGGACGTGGCAGAAGACGATCCTCGCCCAGATCGCGGCAGAGGAGCTGGGGATCGAGGCTGAGGATGTCGACGTGCTCACCACCGAGACCGACGAGACTCCGCTGGACCTCGGGGCTTGGTCCTCCCGGGGAACGTTCATGGGCGGGCACGCGGTCCGCGCCGCCGCGGCCTCGGCCGCCGGCAGGCTGCGTGAGGCGGCCGCGAAGAAGTTCGGCGTGGACCCGTCCGACGTCACGCTGACCGGGGGCCAGGCTCGCGGCGGCGCGGACCGCCTTGACCTTGGGGACCTCGTCAGGCTCGCCTCCGAAAACGGCGAGCTCAGCGTGGAGGAGAGCTTCACCGCGGACATGGAGCCGGTGAACCCGGCCACGGGGGTGGCGAACCTCTCCCCGACCTACTCCTTCTGCGCCCAGGCGGTGGAGGTGGAGGTGGACCGGGACACGGGACAGGTCAAGCTCCTCGACGTCGCCGCCGCCCACGACTCGGGGACGATTATCAACCCCATCGCCGCAGAGAGCCAAGTGATCGGCGGGGTGGCGATGGGCCTCGGTGCCGCCCTGGGCGAGGAGCTTATCTACGAGGAGGGCCGCCTCGTCAATCCCGCCTACATCAACTACCCGCTTCCCCGGGCGGCCGATCTCCCCCCGATCCGAGTCGTGTTCGTCGAGGGAAAGGACCCCGTGGGACCGTACGGCGCGAAGAGCCTCGGCGAGATCGGGCTCGTGCCGACCCAGGCCGCGGTGGCCAACGCGGTGGCCCACGCGGTCGGGGTGCGCGTCCGGAAGCTGCCCATCACGCCCGACAAGGTCCTGGGGGGCCTGCGCGAGCGCGACGCGCGGCCGCGCCGCCGCTACCACCTGTGGCGCCGACCGAACCGCTGGGAGATCGCCCTGATCCGCTGGCTCTACCCGCGGGGGCTCCATCGGCTCCTCCACCGCTGGGGCACGAGGTTCGCCAGGAAGCAGGAGCCGCGGGCGATCGAGGAGATCCGCGCCCCCGAGGAGATCGAGGAGGCCACGCGACTGCTCGAGGACGGGGAGGCTGTCCCGATCGCGGGCGGGACCGACCTCCTTCCGGCTCGACGACAGGGCCTCGCCAACCCCGTCACGCTCGTCGACCTCACAACGGTCAAAGGGATGCGCTCGATCCTGGAGACGGAGTACGGCGATCTGCGGATCGGGGCCGGGGTCACGCTGGCCGACGCCGCCCGCACCCCCGCTCTGGACGAGGTCCTCCGCGAGACGATCGGCCGCATCGCCTCGCCCCAGATCCGGGAGATGGCCACCGTGGGCGGCAACCTGTGCCAGCAGAAGCGCTGCTGGTTCTACCGGAACGGCTTCGAGTGCTACAAGCGCGGCGGCGTGACGTGCCCGTGCTACGCGGTGCTGGGGGACCACCGCTTCTACCACGCGGTCACGAAGGCGCATCGGTGCCAGGCCGTGACGCCCTCCGACCTCGCCACGACGCTGACCGCGCTCGACGCCGAGGCCGTGCTCGCGCGCGGCGGAGAGCGGCGCACCCTCCCTATGGAGCGCTTCTTCACGGGGCCCGGGGAGACCGCCCTGCGGCGGGGCGAGGTCCTGGTCGAGGTTGGCGTCCCGGCCGCGGCCCGGGGCCGGAAGGGGGCGTTCGAGAAGCTGCGGCTGTGGGAGGGCGACTTCGCGGTGGCGTCGGTTGCCGCGTCGCTCGACCTGGGCTCGGGGGGCGAGGTCCGGGACGCCCGCATCGTGCTCGGCGCCGTCGCCCCGACGCCGTACCGCGCACGCGAGGTGGAGCAGGGGCTCGTCGGTCGGAGGCTCCACGCGCCGACGATCGCCGAGGCCGCGGAGGCTTGGACCGGGGGCGCCCATCCCCTCCCAGGCAACGAGTGGAAGGTCGACGCGACCGTCGGCCTGATCCGGAGGTGCCTCTCCCGGCTGGGGGAGGGCGAATCGACGGGGTGACCCGTCACGCGAAGGAGGGGGAGATGAGAAGGTCGCGATGGCTGGTCGCGCTGCTGGCCCTGATGCTGGTGGCCGGCGCGTGTGGCGGCGACGACGGCGAGGAGGCCGGCGGCGGGGGCGATGGGGAGGAGCAGCCCCAGGAGATCACGGAGCTCACCGCGCTGATCCCGTTTCCCAGCGGGGCGGTCTTCTATCCGTTGTACGTCGCGCAGGACCGAGGCTACTTCGAGGAGGAGGGGCTCTCGGTGACGACGGAGGCGGTGGACGGATCGGGCCAGATCCTCCAGCAGGTGCTGGCGGGTCAGGCCGAGGTCGGGCTGCCGAGCCCCGGGCCGTTCATGAACAGCGTGCTGGAGGGCTCGGACCTCGTGAGCGTCTACACGCTCTTCCAGTCGAACGTGTTCTCGCTGCAGACCCTGGCGGACTCCCAGGTGCAGTCCGTGGCGGATCTTGAGGGCACGACGGTCGGCGTGGGCACGATCGAGGGAGGCGAGACGCCCTTCGTCCGGGCGGTGCTGTCCGAGGAGGCCGGTTTGGAGGAGGGGCAGGATTACGAGCTGCTCGCCGTGGGCGACGGCGGCACCGCGTCGGTTGCGCTCGACCGCGGGGAGATCTCCGCGTACGCGGCGGCCTTCCCCGATGTGGCGATCATGCGGCTCCGGGGCCTCGAGCTCCGCAACCTGCTTCCGGAGGGCTTCCAGAGCTTCTTCGACTCGCTGGTCACCGTGGAGCGCAGCTTCATGGAGGAGAACCCGGAGATCGTCGAGGGCCTGGGCCGAGCGATCGCCAAGGCGACCCTCTGGGGCATGGACAACCCCGAGGGGGTGCTCGACATCACCGAGCAGTACTTTCCCGAGGAGGCCGAGGACCGCGAGTTCACCCTGGCGATGCTGCAGGAGACGATGTCGCTCTTCGAGCTCCCGCCCGAGGCGAACGGCCAGTGGGGGTACGCGGTGCCGGAGTCCGTGGATCGGTACATGGGGTTCCTCGTTGACCAGGGCGAGCTGCCCGAGCCGGTGGACACGAGCGTCTACGTGAACGACTACGTTGAGGCCTACAATGCGTTCGATCCGGCCGAGCTCTGAGGAGGCGCCCGCGCGACGATGACTGAGGCCGTCGTCGAGGTCCGTGGGGTCGGCAAGCGCTTCGGCCGTCGCGACGCGTCCGTGGAGGCGATCCGCTCCGTGGACCTGTCGCTGGCGCCGACGGACTTCGTCGCGCTCGTCGGCCCCTCCGGTTGCGGCAAATCGACCCTGCTGAACATCGTGGGGGGCCTGCTGCACCCCTCTCGTGGCACGGTCATGGTGAAGGGGCACCCGGTGGACGGCCCGCCCCCCGAGGTTGGCATGATGTTCCAGAACCCCGTCCTGCTCGACTGGCGGACGGCGCGGGACAACGTCCTTCTCCCGATCGAGATCCGCGGGGGCCGCGCCGCCGTAGAGGCGGCGCGGCCCCATGCCGACGAGCTGCTCGAGCTGGTGCACCTGGCGGGCTTCGAGGACAAGTATCCGAGCGAGCTGTCCGGCGGCATGCAGCAGCGCGTGGCGATCTGCCGGATGCTGATCGCCGACCCCGAGGTCCTGCTCCTGGACGAGCCGTTCGGCGCGCTCGACGAGCTCACCCGGGAGCACATGAACGTCGAGCTGGCGCGGATCTTCTCGGCCGCCGCGAAGGCCGCCATCTTCGTGACCCACAACATCCAGGAGGCGGTGTTCCTCTCCGATCGCGTCTACGTGATCACGCCGCGCCCGGGGAGGGTGGCCGGCGTGGTCGACGTCGGCCTGCCGCGCCCCCGGAGTCTGGACCTCGTCACGACCGAGCCGTTCCAGCGGCTGGCCCGGCAGGTGCGGCGCCTGCTCGACGTCGGAGCCGAGGGCGAGCCGTCAGGCGTCC
>DASUTW010000360.1:0-2592 GCA_036374395.1 Actinomycetota bacterium | reverse complement strand
ACATCCGGGAGCGCGTCGCCAAGGGCAGGCCCATCCGGTACCTCGTGCCGGAGGGCGTGAAGAGCTACATCGAGAAGGCGGGCCTGTACCGATGAAGAGCCTGGAAGAGCTGATCGAGGAGATCAAGCGCGAGGCGCGCGGGGAGCCTCCGGAGGAGGCGCGGTTCGAGGCGCCCGTGTTCGAGGCTCCCGGGCCCGCTTCGGGTCCCGCGATCGAGCCCGAGGCCTTCGAGGCGTACGAGGAGTGGGAGCCCTGGCTGCTCGCGGAGACCGAGCCTTCCGAGGACCCTGAGCCCGAGCCCGAGCCGGGGCCCGTGGAGCCGGTACCCCCGCTCGAGCCCGAACCCCCGATCGTGGAGCCGCGCCCGCCGCTCCCCGATGAGCCCGGGGAAGACGACGAGGACGGGGGAGCGGCGGGCACGGCTCCCACCGAGGCGGATCCCGACGAGGTGGACTTCGACCACCTCCTCGACCTGGTGGGCGGCCCGCGGGCCCCCGCGCGGGTGGAGCTGCGGCCCACGCGACCGCCCCTCGAGCCCGAGATCCTCGAGGCCCAGCCTGCGGAGACGCTCGGGCTGCCCTCCTCGGAGCCCCTCCCCGAGCCGGTCCCCGAGACCCGGTTCCGGCCCCGGGTGGTCAAGGGCCTCCGCTACGGGGTGCTCGGGCTGGGGATCCTCGTCTTCGTGATCGGTGCCACCATCTGGCTCGCGGGTCCCGCGCCCGACCGCGATCCGAACCCTTCGGGCGTGGCCGTCGGCGCAGCGGCCGACCAGAGCGTCGTGGCCTGGTCGGTCTGGGACGGGGAGACGAGCGAGGGCGCCTTCGTCACGGTCGTCACTCTGGGCGGTGGGAAGGCCCCCGTCGCCCTCAGCATCCCCTCGTACACGATGGCGAACATCCCCGGCTACGGCACGGCGCCCGTCGGAGACGCGATCGCCGCGGAGGGCGGCGACCCTGGCGCCGCGGCCGTGGAGAACCTCCTCGGCATAGGCATCGACGCCTCTGCCTTCTCGACGCTGGAGGACCTCCGCCAGACGATCGACGAGCTCGGCGGCATCGCGATCGCCGAGACCACGATGAGCGGTGAGGACGCGGTGCGGTACCTGATGAGGGGCGGGAGCGACAGCCCGATCTCGGCCGAGTTCCAGTTCCTGCGGTGGCAAGAGCTCGTGGCGGGGATGCTCGACGCGGTGAACGGACGGACCGAGGTGTTCACCTCGCTGGGGCCCGAAGTCGGTCCCGTGCTGGCCGCGGCGGGCAGCGCGGGGGCCGAGGTGCTCGAGCTCCCGGTGGTGGACATCGGCGCGGGCCTGGCCCGCCCGGACGCCGAGGAGGTCCAGCGGATCGTCGAGCAGCGCTTCCTCCCCACCGCCCGGACCACCCGCACCGTCCGCCTCTCGGTCCTGAACGGGGTGGGGACCCCCGGTGTGGGCGAGCGCGTCTCGAAGATCCTCGGGCCCGCGGGCTTCAAGCTCGTGGCCTCGGGCAACGCTCAGACCTTCGACTTCAAGGAGACGCAGATCATCGCCACGACAGAGGAGTTCCTGCCCGAATCGGAGCTTGCGCGTGATCTCCTCGGCGTGGGTAAGGTGTACGTCAGCGCTCAGCCCAGCGGGCTGGTCGACGTGACCGTGATCGTGGGATCGGATTTCGGAGGAACGTGACGGGATCGAAGCAGCTGGCCATCACAGCAGCCCGCGCCGCCTCCGACAAGCAGGCAACCGACATCCTCGTCCTCGACGTTCGGGACCTCATCGTCATCACCGACTACTTCGTGATCGCGAGCGGGCGGAGCGACCGGCAGGTCAAGACGATCGCCGAGTCGATCGAGGAGGCCCTGCGGGAAGAGGGGGAGAAGCCTCTGCGGCGCGAAGGTCGCCGCGACGGCCGTTGGATCCTCCTCGACTACCTCGACTTCGTGGTGCACGTGTTCCTCGATGAGGAGCGGGACTTCTACGGGCTGGAGCGGCTGTGGGCGGACGCTCCCGTCATCGACTGGAACCACGCCCCCGCGCGGTCGGGCGGCTGACGCTCAGGGCGTCTCCGGCGGGGAGCCGTCGCCGAGCGCGCCCCCCATGGAGCCCTCGAGCCCCTCGGTGACGTTTCGGTCACCGCTCGCTTGCGAGAGGAGCTTGTTCAGGACCTGCTCGGCGTCGGCTGCTTCCTCGTCGCCGGCGAGGCGGATCGCCGCGCCGCCCCCGTCGGCCTGACGGATCTCCAGCTCACGGCCTCGGGTGCGCACGCCCTTGACGTCCTCGAGGCGGATCCGCTGACCGTCACCCAGCTGGAGGGTGTCGGGACGGATCACGAGGTCGCCGCCCTCGGATGGGAACCGAGCCAGCACCGTCTCGTCGGACATGACCTGTCGTTACCCGTTGCCGGCCACGGCCAAGCGGCTAGGACCTGCTGGTAGAATCGGTCGTTGCGAGGGCCTGTAGCTCAGCTGGTAGAGCGCCTGCTCGGCAGGCAGGAGGTCAGGGGTTCGACTCCCCTCAGGTCCACAGCGAAAACGCCTGGTCATGCGGCCTTCCCTGATCGTCGCATCCCTCGCCAACAGGCTGGTCGGTTAAAAGGCAGCAGAACGGCAGCAAAC
>DASUTW010000359.1:0-2556 GCA_036374395.1 Actinomycetota bacterium | reverse complement strand
TGGGCCCGTGCAGTCACGCGGCGCCTCGACAGCGAGCAGACGAGAGTAGAGGGGGGCCGCCGCGTCGATCGATGCCACCGGGATGTGAACCGCGGCGAGAGCGAAGGCCCCGCCGGGATGGGGGTGATCGAGGGGTGGCGGCCAGTCGCGAGCCACCTCTGCTGGCTCCGTGCGTCGTACGAGGATCGGCATCGGGACACCGGCGGCGTCGATCTCGACGTCGTCCCACCGCCCATCGACGCCCTCATAGACCTGGAACCGATAGACGAGTTCCGCTTCTTCGAGATGGGATCGAAGTTGCTGGGGGTCGGAGAAGCGTAGGAAGACGTGCGTGACGTCCCACGTTGGGCCGTCCGGGCGAGCCGCGACCTCGAGGTAGGCGCGAGCCAGGTACACGCGGCCGTGGCGTTGGGGTGCAGACGGGCTCACCGACACTCGCAAGCCGAGCTGTTCCTCGAACTGGCCGACCGCGGCGGGGAGATCGGGAACCTCGACCGTCACGTGGTCGAGGTGAAGCTCCGCACCGAGGCCCGCGACGTGTCCTGCGCCAGGGTCCGCGAGGTCCTCGCTCATCGTGCCGCTCACGTCGCATCACTCCCGATAGCCGGAACGTCCGGGGTGGACTCCGGCCCCTTCTGCGGCCGCCCGCCATCTCGCCGCGATGATGATCGACGAGACGACCACCGCCATCGTCACCACGGCGCTGACCGTTCCTTCCGTCGCAGCCGTCGTGGTTGCGACGTTCAACGAAAGATGCATCAGCACGGCGATCAGGATGCTGGACCGGGCGCCCTCGTAGATCCACGTCATCACCACGGCCAGGGCGAAGACGCCGAGGAGCCAGCCCGGAAGGAAGAAGAGAGGGAAGCCCCGGTATCCGCTGTCGATGAAGAAGGTGGGCAGATGCCACAGGGCCCACGGGATCGCCACGAGGAGGCTCGAGGTGATCTCGTTGTGCCTCCGGCGGAACGCCGGTGTGGCGAATCCTCGCCAGCCGGTCTCCTCGCCGAAACCGTTGACGACCAATATGACCCCGTACGCGGCCCACCCGCTGACGCCGGCAAACCCCGCCATCTCGCTCCATTCCGCGAACGAGGGGAACTCACCGCCGCCCAGCGATAGGACGCCCGCCACGACGAGTGCCAGGCCGACGGGGAAGGCTACCCAGAGGTACCAGCGCGGGTGGACCCTCCACCGAAGGATGCGATCCGCGAGCCCCCGCAGCCCGCCGGACCCCTGGCTGACGCCGCTCACGACGATCGCCGAGATCGCCGGCCCCAGGAGTCCCGGGGAATGGCTCCACTTCCCGCCTGCGAGCGTGTTCGGCACCCAGTACCCCCACGACAGCAGGAAGGTGAGGGCGTAGAACGCTCCGAGTGGATGGCGTCGGATGGGTCCAAGGAGTCCCGGCATCTCGGGCCGTTCGTGGACGCCCTCAATCCGAGGCGACACGATGCCGTGTGCCAATGGCTCGATCCGAACGATGACACGGCTCTTCGCCAGCTCACCAAGCCGTTCCTGGTCGACCTTGCCGTTCCTGCTCACCACCCCCATCCGCCTGCCAACCGCACGGAACCGCCGCAGGTAGGTGTAGAGTCCCTCCTCAACGACCGACGGTGCTCCCTTCCCGGAGAAAGCCTCGGCCGTCGCTTCCACATCGTGTCCCCGCAGATGGAGGGTCACTGATGACTCTGAGGCGAGATTGCGCCACCAGGTCTTCCGTTCGTGATGACCGGGGAAGACCCAGATGGCCCCGCCCCCCTCCGCGTACTGAACCGGGAAGGTGTATTGGGCCCCGGAGCGTCTCCCTCGAATTGCGATCAGCATGACCGACCCGTCCAAGAGGTCAGCGAAGGGGGAGCGAAGAAGCCACGCCATGAATCGTCGGGTGACGGGAGAACGGGTGCCTCCAGATTTCATCGAATCACCTGCCAGGAGACTGGTCTGCGGGGCAGGTCCAGAAAAGGGCCGTAGGTCCCTCTGGTCGAGGGCCTGCCGGGGAGCTCTGAACCGGGGGAACGGCCACGGACGGGGCCCCGTCCGGACTTGACCGGCCGGCGCCCCAGAGGGCCCACGGCCCACCAACAGGGGGCCAGGCGGCCCTCCCTGCGCCGGCATGCGGGGAGGAGCGTCCTCTCCATCGAGCCGGTACCCCGCCGATGGGCGGGGCCAGCCGTTTCGGCGAAGGGGGTGAGCGAGATGAGCACCGTAAGGACAGACCACTCGCGCCGGGCGGACCCTGACTCAGGCGGGGCCGAGCGGGTCGCTCCTGGCACGCATGCGTGGCGGTCCTTCGCTCGGCATTACGCCGAGATGGCGGCGGTCATGGCGATCGGGATGATCGCGGCCGTGACCATCTTCATGTACGCGACCAACTTGACGATCGAGCGCATCACGTGGGAACAGGCGCTGGTTCGATACCCAGCTCAGGCGTTGCTCGTGGTGGCTGTGGGCATGAGTGTGCCGATGATCCCGTGGATGCGGTTCCGGGGCCACAGTACGAGGAGCTCGTACGAGATGGCGGCGGCCATGGCCGTTCCCGTGATTCCGTTCGTC
>DASUTW010000358.1:0-9771 GCA_036374395.1 Actinomycetota bacterium | reverse complement strand
CCGATCCGAGGACCGGCTCCCGCGTCGCCGTTCTCGACGAGTCTGGCGCTAGCGACCGAACGCGTAGACCGTCGTCGTGTCGTAGACCTCCCCGGGGCGAAGGACAACTGACGGGAAGTGGTCCTTGTTCGGCGAGTCGGGGAAATGCTGGGTCTCCAGCGCGAAGCCGAACCTCTGCTCGTACGCCTGACCGCTCGTGCCGATCAGGGTCCCGTCGAGGAAGTTCCCCGAGTAGAACTGGATCCCCGGCTCCGTCGTGCGTACCCGGAGCGTACGTCCGCTCAAGGGGTCACGCGCCCACGCGGCCAAGGCGAGCCCGTGGCCGCCCTTGGGGTTCAGCACGTAGTTGTGGTCGTACCCAAGGCCGAGGTCGAGCTGCTCGAAATCGTCCTCGATGCGCTCACCGATGGTGTGCGGCTTGCGGAAGTCCATCGGCGTGCCCTTCACCGGATCGAGGGCGCCAGTCGGGATGAGCGTTGGGTCGACCGGCGTGTACCGGTTGGCGTTGATCTTCAGCAGGTGGCCGAGGATGTCGCCGTTCCCTTCACCGGCGAGGTTGAAATAGGTGTGGTTGGTTAGGTTGACGATCGTCGGGGCGTCCGTCGTCGCCCGGTAGTTCATCAGGATCGAGTTGTTCCTCCTCAGCAGGTAGGTCACTTCGACCTCGAGCGTTCCCGGGTAGCCCTCCTCACCGTCCGGGCTCGTGTATGTGAGCCTCAGGCCGACGGTGGAACCGTCGTGGATCTCGGTGGCCTCCCAGATCCGCTTGTCGAACCCGTAGATCCCCCCGTGGAGGTGATTGGGGCCGTTGTTCGTGGCGAGCTGGTAGTCGACGCCGTCGAGCGTGAACATCCCGTTGGCGATCCGGTTCGCGTACCGGCCCGTGATGCATCCGAAATACGGGTTGCGCTCGACGTAGTCGTCCAGGTTGTCGAACCCGAGAGCGACGTTCGCCAGATTGCCCCGGCGGTCCGGCACGTTGATCGACTGGATGATGCCGCCGTACGTCATCACCGTGATCTCCATCCCCCTACCGTTGTTGAGGGTGTAGAGATCGACGGCGTTGCCTTCTTCGGGATGGTCGGGGGCTTCGGCGTCCACCACGCCGAAGGGCTCCACGGTGATCGACGGCGCCGACGGGGGTGCGAGCTTCGGCGCCGACGTCGGGGCCGCCACCCCCCACGGGGCGATCGTGAGGACGAACAACAAGACTACGGACCCGAGGACCGTGCCCCTCCACAGGACGCCGCGTCGTGCGGGCGAACCGTTCATTCACGTCTCCTTCCGGTCGGCGTGTCCGGTTCACGACCCGGCTCCGACCGGCCGCCTCCCAGGGATCCCAGCCGGGCCGCGCGTTGCGCGTCGACGCAATCCCCGGGTCTCCCGACCGGTCAGGCCGAAGCACTGGGAGTACACGGAGGACCTCGGGCCCGGGCGTGGCAACGTATGCAGTACATGGTATGCTGCCTATCACATCTGCCGGTCGTTTGTCCATAAGATGCGGAGGACCATGAGGGACGAAGACGGCGCGAAGGACCGGCTGTCGGTGCCCGACGCCCGGTCCGGGGCACGGACCCCCCGGCGCCAGGACAAGTCCGTGACGATGCGGGACATCGCCGCCGCCACGGGCCTGTCGCAGAGCACCGTCTCCCGGGTGCTGAACCGAACCCCGACGGTGGTGCCGATCGCGGAGAAGACCCGCGACCTGGTCATCGAGACCGCCAAACAGCTCGGCTACCGGCCGAACCCCCTGGCCCGGGGTCTGCGCGGCGCCAGCACGATGCTGCTCGGGGTGATCGTCCGCGACATCACGGACCCGTTCTTCGCCGGAGCCATCGAGGCGGTGACGGTCGAGGCCAGCGGCCGCGGCTACAACGTCGTCCTGGGCCACGCTCACGCTCGCGCCGACGAGGCGATCGCCCTGTGGGGCGTGCTCGAGGCCCGCCACTGCGATGCGATCATCCTGCTCGGCGACATGAGGGACCAGCCCCGCCTGATCGAGGATCTGGCCCGAGCCCAGGCTCCGGTCGTCGCGCTCTGGCAGGGCGCCCAGCCCTCGGAGATCGCATCGGTCACCGTCGACAACCGAGCCGGGATCCACTCGGCCCTCGATCACTTGACCGAGCTCGGCCATCGCCGGATCGCGTTCGTCGGCGGGCGGCAGCTCGGGGACATAAAAGAGCGCGAGGAGGCCTACACCGAGTACCTGGCGAGGACTGGCGAGCCGGTCCGCGACGGCTACCTCCAGCACGGGCCCAACGAACCCGACGGGGGCGTCGACGCGCTGGGGCGGCTCCTCGAGCTCCCGGAACCTCCCACCGCCATCGTCGCCGCGACCGACGTGCTGGCGCTGGGCGTGCTCCACGGCGCCCACGAGCACGGCCTGTCGGTCCCCGACCGTCTCTCGGTCACCGGGTTCGACGACATCGCCGTGGCGACGTTCACGGTCCCGTCGCTCACGACCGTGCGCATGCCCGTCCGCGAGATGGTGACCGAGGCGGTTCGGATGGCCCTGGGCGACCGGGACGGCCCCCCCGCAGGCCCGCCCGCCGTCCTGCAGCCGTCGTTGGTCGTGCGGTCCTCGACCGGCCCAGTGCCGCTGGAATCACCGGGGTCTCCCCCGTCCGAGGCCTCGGGCTGAACCGTTCGTCCGTCCGAACACGAGGGGGCAGCGACATGACGAGCAGATACAGCGTCGGGATCGACTTCGGGACCGAGTCCGGGCGAGCGGTCCTGGTGGACGTCGCCAGCGGCGCCGAGCTGGCCACGGCCGTCTACGAGTACTCGAACGGCGTCATCGACGACCATCTCCCGCCCCCGGAAGACGACGTCCGGCTCGAGCCCGACTGGGCCCTCCAGGACCCCGAGGACTACCTCCGCACCTTCCAGGTCGCCGTGCCGGCGGTGCTCTCCCAGTCCGGCGTGGACCCGGCCGACGTCGTGGGCGTCGGCATCGACTTCACCGCCTGCACCATGCTCCCCACGACCGAGGACGGGATGCCGCTCTGCACGATCCCCGACCTCCGGCGGCGGCCCCACGCCTGGGTCAAGTTGTGGAAACACCACGCCGCCCAACCCGAGGCCGACCGGATCAACGCGGTCGCCGGCGAACGGGGTGAGGCGTGGCTCCCACGCTACGGCGGCAAGATCTCCTCGGAGTGGTTCTACTCCAAGGCGCTCCAGATCCTCGACGAGGACCCGGAGATCTACGAGCGGTCCGACCGACTGATCGAGGCCGCGGATTGGGTGGTGTGGCAGCTCACCGGCGTCGAGACCCGGAACAACTGCACCGCCGGTTACAAGGCCATCTGGTCCAAGAAGGACGGGTTCCCGCCGGGTGAGTACTTCGCGGCCCTCGATCCCCGGTTCGAGCGCGTGATCGAGGAGAAGATGTCCTCCCAGATCAGCTTCCTGGGCGACCGGGCCGGCCGGCTGTCCGAGCAGGCCGCCGCGTGGACCGGCCTTCGGCCGGGGACCGCGGTCGCGGTCGCGAACGTCGACGCGCACGTCTCCGTCCCCGCGGCCACCGTGACGGGACCGGGCACCATGGTGGCGATCATGGGCACGAGCATCTGCCACATGGTCCTCGGGGAGGCGACGGCCACCGTCGAGGGCATGTGCGGTGTGGTCGAGGACGGCATCGTCCCCGGGCTGTTCGGGTTCGAGGCCGGGCAGTCCGGCGTCGGCGACATCTTCGCCTGGTTCGTGGACAACGCCGTCCCACCCGAGTACCACGAGCGGGCCGCCGCCCAGGGCGTGGACGTTCACACGGTCCTCGAACGCGAGGCCGCGGCGCTCTCCCCCGGCGAGTCGGGCCTGCTCGCGCTCGACTGGTGGAACGGCAACCGGTCCGTCCTGGTGGACGTCGATCTCACGGGGCTGCTGGTGGGCGCGACCCTGGCCACCAAGGCCCACGAGATCTACCGGGCGCTGATCGAGGCGACCGCGTTCGGGACCCGCGTGATCATCGACTCGTTCGAGTCCAACGGCGTCGCGGTGAACGAGATCGTGGCGTGCGGCGGGCTGCCCGAGCGCAACAAGCTCCTGATGCAGATCTACGCCGACGTCACCGGGCGCGAGTTCAATATCGCCGCCTCGGGCCAGACCCCGGCGCTCGGTTCGGCGATGTTCGGGGCGGTGGCCGCGGGATCGGCGGAGGGCGGGTACGACACGATCGTGGACGCGGCGAAGAACATGGCGGGGCTCCGCGACGAGCGGTACACGCCGAACCCGGCGAACCGGGCCGTCTACGACGAGCTGTACGAGGACTACCGGGCCCTGCACGACTACTTCGGCCGCGGGCCGAACGACGTCATGAAGCGCCTCAAGG
Organism: Actinomycetota bacterium; assembly: GCA_036374395.1. Lineage (GTDB taxonomy): Bacteria > Actinomycetota > UBA4738 > UBA4738 > CALAEC01 > DASUTW01. The sequence goes on along the minus strand of DASUTW010000358.1, from coordinate 5,441 downwards.
CGACCCGGGCGCGAACGCGCTCGGGTGCCTCGGCCGTTGTGGGGTCGTAACCGCGATCAGATGGCGCCGGCCAGGTGGTAGTAGACCTGGTTCCAGCGCAGCTCATTGCGGAAGCTGCGCGCGTCGGTGTCGCCACGGATCGTCACGAGCTCGATCCCCGCGATCTCGGCGAAGTCGTCGAGCGTCTCCGGCGAGAGCGCCTGGGTGAGGCAGGTGTGGTGCGGCCCGCCGGCCATGAGCCAGGCCTCCGCCGCCGTGGCCAGGTCCGGCCGCGGCTCCCAGACGGCGCGGGCGACCGGCAGGCGCGGCAGGTCCGCCTCGGGCTCGACCACGTCCACCTCGTTGGCCACCAGGCGCAACCTGGTCCCGAGGTCCATCAGGCCGACCACGAGCCCGGGCCCCGGCGGCGCGGTGAAGACCAACCGCACGGGGTCCTCGCGCGCGCCGATCGACAGGTGGTGGATCTCGCACGTCGGCCGGGCCGACGCGATGCTCGGACAGACCTCGAGCATGTGGGCCCCCAGGATCTGGGGGTGTTCGGCGCCGAGGTTGTAGGTGTAGTCCTCCATGAACGAGGTGCCGCCGCCGTCCAGGCCCTCGGCCATCACCTTCATCACCCGGACCAGCACCGAGGTCTTCCAGTCGCCCTCGGCGCCGAACCCGTACCCCTCGGCCATCAGCCGCTGGACGGCGATGCCCGGGAGCTGGCGGAGCCTGCCCAGGTCCTCGAACGTGTCGGTGAACGCCTTGGCCCCGACCTCGTCGAGGAACGCCCGCAGCGCGAGCTCGATCCGTGCGGCCTCGCGGAGCGAGTCGTGGCGGTCGCCGCCCCGGCGGAGCTCGGGCACGACGTCGTAGTCCTCTTCGTACGTCTTCACCAGCACGTCCACGTCGGCGTCCGCGACCTGCGCGACGCCGTCGGCCAGGTCGCTCACGCCGTAGCCGTTCACCGAGACGCCGAGCCGGATCTGCGCCTCGACCTTGTCGCCCTCGGTGACCGCGACCTCCCGCATGTTGTCGCCGAACCGCGCCACCTTCAGGTGCTGAGCCTCGTGCCACCCCCGCGCCGCCCGGGTCCACACCCCGATCCGGTGGTGCACCGCCGGGTCCTCCCAGTGGCCCACGACCGTCTTTCGACGGTGGCGGAGCCGGGTCACGAGGTAGGCGAACTCGCGGTCGCCGTGGGCCGACTGGTTCAGGTTCATGAAGTCCATGTCGATCTCGGCCCACGGCAGCGACGAGTTGTGCTGCGTGTGCAGGTGCAGGAGCGGCTTCTGCAGCGCCGTGAGCCCGGCGATCCACATCTTGGCCGGCGAGAACGTGTGCATCCACGCGATCACGCCGATGCAGCGAGGGTCGGCGTTCGCCTCGAGGCAGACCCGCCGGATGGCGTCCGGCGTGGTGACGACCGGACGAGCCGTCACGGCGACCGGGATGTCGGGAGCCTCGCCCAGGCCGCGCACGATCCGCGCGGACTGCTCCCCCACCGTGCGAAGCGTCTCCTCCCCGTAGAGGCTCTGGCTTCCGGTGACGAACCAGACCTCGAGATCGTCCGTTTGCATCGTCGATCCTCCTCCGGAGCGCGAGGCCGCGTCCCCGCGCATCGCGCTCACCGCTCGAAGCGTCTTTGAAGAATGGCGTGGGTCGAGACGGCGGCGAGGATGATCCCGCCGTAGATCACCTCGGTCCAGAACGCGGCCACGCCCATGGCGACGATCGCGGCCTGGATCGCGCCGATCATGAAGGCGCCGATGAACGTCCCCCAGACCGTCCCCCGGCCGCCGAACACCGACGTCCCACCGACGAACACGGCCGCCAGCGCCGGCAGCAAGTACCCCGCTCCGACCCCGGGGTAGAAGTTCGAGACCTGGAGGCTCTGCATCACCGCGGCGAGCGCCGACGCCACGCCGACGACCACGAACATCATCGTGCGCGTGCTCCGGATCGGGATGCCCATGAGCTGAGCGGCCGCGCTGTTGTCCCCGATCACGTGGCCGTTCTGCCCGAGTCGATGCCGGAACAGCAGCAGCCAAATCACGAGCGCCACCACGGTGAGCCAGACGAACTGCATCGGGATGCCGAGGAGCCTCCCATCCAGGATCCGGAACGCGGCCGAGTCCCGGGCCTCGACCAGGGCGTAGCTCCTTCCGCTCACCAGGGCCAGCGTCAGCCCCCGGTACAGGAATTGGGTCCCGATCGTGACCACCAGCGCCGGGATGCCGATCACGGTGACGATCACCCCGTTCAGCAGCCCGGCGACGGCCCCGACCGCGAGGGCGGTCAGGACGGCCAGCTCGACGTTGCCGGCGGTTCGCTCAACGGCCACGAACCCGACCATGCTGAGGCCGTAGATCGACGGGAACGACAGGTCGATGTCCCCGCTCACGATGACCATCGTCAGCGCGAGTGCGGGGAGGGCGAAGTATGGGGTGGTCTGCGCGAACGACACGTAGATGCGGCTGTTCAGGAATGTGCCGGACGCGAGGGCGATGAACGCGGCCCAGAGCACAACGAACGCGACGGTGATGCCGATCTGCGACGCGTACGTGGTGGCGAAGGACCGGGGCGTCCACCCGTGGCGGAGGGCTTCGGCCGCCCGGGCGTCCTCGGCCGTCGACGTCACGACGCCCCCCCTTCGTGCTCGGCCGCCGCGTCGGTGGCGTGGCCGCGGTCGGGTTCGACGAAGCTCCCGGTCGCGGCGACCTCCCGCATGACCTCGGTGACCTCCTCGAGCGAATAGCGCGAGGTCGGGAAGTCGCCGGCGACCCGTCCGCGATCCAGGACCACGATGCGGTCGGCCACCGAATACACGTGGAAGATGTTGTGGTCGATGAAGATGGCCGACTTGTCCGCCGCCTTGATGCCCTTTACGAAGTGCAGGAGCTTGTCGGTCTCTTTGAGCGAGAGTCCCATCGTCGGCTCGTCCAGGATGATGATGTCGGCCTCGAAGTGAAGGGCCCGGACGATCGCCAAGCCCTGGCGTTCCCCCCCGGAGAGCCCGGTCACATGGGTGTCCGGAGTCAACACGGCCGAGGTGAACCCCATCGACTCACCCATCAAGTCGGCGGTGATCCGGCGCATCCTCCCGACGTCCAGGAACCCGAACGCGCGGCTGATGGGCCGGCCCATGAAGATGTTCCGCCACAACGAGAGCTGTTCGGCCAGCGCCCGCTCCTGGAACACGGTCTCCACGCCGAGCGCGCGCGCCTTGTCCACGGTGAGGTCGCGGACTTCCTCTCCCCTGAACAGGATCTGTCCGCTGTCCGGCTGGTGCACCCCCGTGATGATCTTGATCACGGTGGACTTCCCGGCCCCGTTGTCACCTACGAGGCCCAACACCTCGCCCGCCGACAGCGTGAAGCTCACGTCCTTCAGGACGTGAACCCCGCCGAACGACTTGTGGATGCGGCGGAGCTCGATGGGCGCGCGACCGTCTTCGCTGGCCGTCATCGGTGGCTCTCGGTCGAGAGTCTGGCACGGGCCGAGGCGGGCCGGCGAGTCGGGGACTCGCCGGCCGCAACCTCATTCTTCACGGCGTCGCCGCCGGGCGTCACCGGATCTGCTGCTCCACCAACGGCGCGATCTGCTCGATGTTCGAGGCGTCGACGAAGCCGCCGCCGGTGTTCACGAACAGGCCGCTGAACCCGAACATGTGCGTCAGGCACAGCTGCTGGATCCCGAAGAAGCCCTGCAGGTACTGCTGCTGGTCGATGACCAGGTCCACGAACCCGTCCTCCACTCCCTGGACGGTGGCCGGCGACAGGTCGAACCCGGCCGCGTACAGGTCGTCCGGCCCCAGGTTGGCCGCCTCCAGATACGTCGGGATCGTCGAGGTCAGGTTGCCGTGGTCGATGAAGATCGCCGCCGTGTCCGGGTTCGCCGACATGTAGCCGGTGAAGGTCGACACCCCGGCTGCGGGGTCGGCGTTGGTCGCGTCGTCGATCTCCTGGTACTCGACCTCCATCCCTGCGTCCTCGAGGCCGTCGATGATGCCCTGGGTCCGCTCACCGCGTCCCGGCTGGGACACCAGGCCCCAAACGAAGACCTTCGCGCCCGACTCGAGGCCGCCGCGCGAGATCGCCTCCTGTGCCAGCGCGTACCCGGCGTCGTGGAGGACCGCCCCGACGTACCCGGTGCCCTCGGACATGTACTGGGCCTGGATGTCCTGGAGCTCGGTGTTCATGACCGTCACGAGGATCCCCTGGCTCCTCGCCTCGTCGACGAGCGGTCCGAACGCGTCGTCACCCGGGTGGCCCATGATGGCGATCCCGTCCGGGCCGGTGGCCATGGCCTCCTGGAACTGGGTGACCATGTTGTTGGGATCCCAGTCCGACCACACGTACTGGACGCTGGGTCCGAACGCGGCCTCGGCCGCCCGAGCGCCGTTGTAGACGACGGTCTCGAACCCGCCGCCTTCCGTGCCGCCGGGGAAGAAGACGATGTTCATCCCCTCGCAGAACTGGCCCGCCGACCCCCCCTGGGCCGGCGTGGCGCCCTGGGCCTGGTCGCCGTCGTCGCCGTTGCCGTTGCCGTCGTCGTCGGTGCATGCGGCCAGCGCCAGCGCCAGTACCGCCAACACCGCGACGAGGCGGAGACCGAGCCGGGCAGGCGTCGGTCGACTCCACTTCGTCAGCATGGTGCCTCCTTGGTTTCGAAGCCCCTGCAGGAATGCGCCGGCCGTCCCCCCGGCGAACGAACCCCCCTTCGCCAGCTCCCCCTATGTGCCGCCCTGACCATGGGGCGCTTGCATTCGAGTGTATGCAAACGTATTCTTGGCGTCAAGGAAGGGGTCGGCGACTCCGGGGGGGCCGGAAGCGGGCGCCCCAGCCGCTCCGGCGCGATGATGCGGGTGACCGTGAACGTCGAGGACCTGCGCGAGCACGTGGCCGAGGCCAACCGCCGGCTGGCGGAGGCCGGCGTCGTCTCGTTGTCGTTCGGCAACGCCAGCGGGGTGGACCGGGACCGGGGCGTCATGGCCATCAAGGCGAGCGGCGTGGCCTGTGAACGGGTCCAGGCGCAGGACACCGTGGTGGTCTCCCTGGACGACGGGGCCGTCGTGGAGGGGACCCTGCGCCCGTCCTCGGACACGCCGACGCACCTGGTCCTGTACCGGCGGTTCGACCGGGTGGGCGGCGTGGTCCACACGCACTCCCCGTTCGCCACGGCCTGGGCCCAGGCCGGCCGGGAGATCCCCCCGTTCGGGACGACCCACGCCGACCACTGGTCCGGGCCGGTCCCCGTGACGCCGCCGCTGACGGCCGAGGAGATCGCCGGCGACTACGAGGCCGAGACCGGGCAGGTCATCGCCCGCATCTTCGACGAGCTCGGGCGCGACCCGTTGCACCTGCCGGGGATCCTGGTGGCCTCTCACGGCCCGTTCACCTGGGGCGCCGACGCGGCCGAGGCCGCGACGAACGCGATGGCGCTCGAGATCCTGGCCG
>DASUTW010000357.1:0-3160 GCA_036374395.1 Actinomycetota bacterium | reverse complement strand
GGACCCGGAGGCCGCCGCCGCCCGCACGCTCCTGACCGGAGGCGCCGAGCGCGACCTGCTGGACGTGGTGCGCGAAGAGGGGCTGACCGCGGCGAGAATCGGGGACCTGGCCGGCGGCCTCCCCGAGGCGGACCTCGTGGTCGTGGGCCCGGGGCCGGTCGATCTCGCCGGGGTCGTGGAGGCCGCCGGCCAGGCGGAGATCCTCGTGGTCGTCGCCTTCCCCATCCCCTCCCCGGCGATGCGTGAGCGGGGAGACGTGGTCACGCCCATCGTCGTGGCCCGGGGCCCCGAGATCCTCGCCGAGGGCGGCGCCGTCTCGGGGCTCACCTCGGACACCACGCGTCGGGCCGGCCTCGTGGCGAACGTGGACGTGGCCCCCACTCTGCTCGCGCACCTCGGGGTTCCGGTCCCCGGGGAGATGACAGGGTCGCCGATCGAGCTCAGGGGCGACCCGCCGGGGAGCCTCCACGAGCGGTTCCTGGAGAACCTGGCCCTCCGGCTTCCCCTGCAGCTCCTCGCGCTGGCCGTCGCTCTTGCCGCGCTCGTCGCCGTCTCGCTCTTCCTCGGGCTCCGCCCCGCCGCACCCGAGCTGGCGCGGGCCCTCGGCGGATGGGCGCTGATCGTGATCTCGCTGCCGATCGCGCTCCTCCCGGTGAGCGTCCTCCCCAGGATCACCTGGGTGACGGCGCTGGCGCTGGCTGCCCTGCTGACGGCCGCGATCGTGGGCGGTGCGTGGATCGTGGGCGGCCGCGATCCCACCGCGGCGGTGGCGCTCGTGGGCGCGGCCGGCGTGGCCGCCCTCCTCCTGGACTCGGTCGCCGGCTGGCCGGCGATGATGGCCCCGATCATCGGCGGCGGCGCGTTCGACGGGGTCCGCTTCCACGGGCTCGGCAACGTCTACGCGGGGGTCCTCCTGGCGGGGGCGGTGCTCGTCGCGGCCCACCTCAGGCCCTGGACGGGGGTGGCGCTGCTGAGCCTGACGGCGCTCTTCGCGGGGCTGCCCGGGCTGGGGTCGAACCTGGGGGCCGCCGCCACGCTCGCCGCTGCGGCGGGGCTCTGGGGGGTCCTCCGGCTCCGCCGGCGCCTGGGCGCGCTCGAGATCCTGATCGCCGCCGGGGCTGCGATCGCCGGGACGGCGATCGTGATCCTGGCTCACCGGCTGTTGGCCCCCGACGTCTCCCACATCGCCCGGGCCGCCTCCGACCCCGGGGGCCTCGGGGCCCTGGTCGAGGACGGCCTGCGGCGGCTGGGGAGCAACCTGGAGCTGACCTCGAGGGTCCCCGCCGCCTGGCTCGTGATCGTCGCGCTCGTCGGGGCGGCGTGGGCCTCGGCCCGGCGCCTCGGGCATCTGGCCCGCGACCCCGAGTGGCGCGACGCCTGCCTCGTCCTCGCCCTCGCGGCCCTGGTGGGTTTCGTGGTGAACGACACCGGGATCGGCCTGGCCGGGCTGGCGTTCGTCTACCTCGCGGCCGCCCTGGCCTACCCTGCGCTGGAGGGATCGTGGACGAGGAGATGACCGAGCGCCCCCGGCCCACCTGGAGCCCGCTCGAGGCCTTCCCCGTCGGCATCGGCGTCTTCGCGGGGACCGCCGTGGCGACCTTCCTCCTGGACGTGCTGTTCGACCCGCGGACGACGTTCGTGCTGATCGGCCTGGCGTTCGAGGCCCTGCTGGGGGGCCTCACCCTCCTCTGGATCCGCATCCGGGGGGCGTCCCCGGCGGCCCTGGGCCTCGCGGGGGGCAGGGTCGCCCGCCGGCTCGTCGTGGGGTTCGCCTCGGGCCTCCTCCTCTTCGCGCTGACGGTCTTCGTGGTGGCGCCTGCCCTCTACGCGATCCTGTCGCTCCTGGCCGGCGAGACGGTCATCCCTCCCCAGCAGGAGGTGCTCCCGGAGGGCCCCTCCACCTTCCACGTCGTCCTGGGCGGGCTGGTGGTCGTGCTGGCGGCCCCGATCGGGGAGGAGCTCTTCTTCCGGGGACTGCTGTTCGGCGGCCTCCGCGCCTCGATGCCCTTCTGGGCGGCGGCGCTCCTCTCGGCGGGGATCTTCGCCGTCGTCCACGTCTACCTGCTTCTCATGCCCCTGCTCTTCCTCGTGGGCTTCGGCCTCGCCTACATCTACGAGCGCAGCGGCTCGCTGCTGTCCAGCATCGCGGCCCACGCGGCGTTCAACCTGATCGGGTACCTCCTGATCGTGGGGCGGTTCGCATGACCCATCATCGGCGGGACGAGGCGGCGGCGCTCCTCGCGGGCGGGGGCGTCGTGGCGCTCACCGGCGCGGGGATCTCGCAGGAGTCGGGCATCCCCACGTTCCGCGATCCCGGCGGGATCTGGGAGCGCTTCGATCCCGACGTGTACGGGACCTGGGAGGGCGTGATGCGCCTGGCCATGGAGCGGCCCGACGATCTCGCCTCCTTCCTGGCCGAGCTCCGGGCCGCGTTCGCGGGCGCCGAGCCGGGACCGGCGCACGTGGCCCTGGCCCGCTTGGAGGCCGCCGGCCTGCTCGACGCCGTGATCACCCAGAACGTGGACGGCCTCCACCAGCGGGCGGGGAGCCGGCACGTGGTCGAGGTGCACGGGTCCTTCTCGCGGACGCTGTGCCTCGTGTGCGGGAACCGCGAGACCGTCTCCTCGACCGAGTTCCTCGTGGCGCTGGACCGGGTCATCCTGGGGCTCCGGACCGCCTTCATCGCCAGCATGGCCTCGCTCCTTCCGGCGTGCTCCCGATGCGGCGGGCCCGCCCGACCGGACTTCGTCGCGTTCGGCGAGGTCCCCCAGGACATGGCCCAGGCCGAGGAGCTGGCCCGCGGGGCCAGGGTCCTCCTGGTCGTGGGGACGCACGGTGAGGTCCATCCGGCGGGAGCCCTCCCCGAGGAGGCCGCGGGGACGGGGGCCACGGTGATCGAGGTCTCCCGAGGTCACACCGAGATCCGGGCGGACATCCGTCTCCGCGGCGAGGCCGGGCGGGTGCTTCCTCCCCTCGTCGAGGCCGCGCTGACCCGGGCCGGCAGGGCCTGAGCAGCCGAGGTGCGTGATTCGGGAGACCGAGTCGTGTAGGGTGCGGGTTCAGGTCGGCCTACGCCCAGGCCGATACAAACCCTATGACTCGGAGGCTCAGCGCACCGCGGGCGCTTCTCGTGGCGCTCCTCGCGAGCGCCTTCCTCTCG
>DASUTW010000356.1:0-3009 GCA_036374395.1 Actinomycetota bacterium | reverse complement strand
GCGTCGCTCTGGGACATCCGGACCCGGAGGGTCACTTCGGGGAGGTCGGCCATGCGCGGAGTCTAGCCTGGGACGGCGAGCGGAGCGATCGGCGGACGGCTAGGATGCCCTCCGTGCGACGGGCGGACGTGGTGGTGGTCGGGGGCGGGCACAACGGGCTCGTGTGCGCCGCGTACCTGGCCAAGGCCGGCAAGTCCGTGGTCGTGCTGGAGCGGCGCGGGGTGCTGGGCGGCGCGGCGGTCACCGAGGAGCCCTGGCCGGGCTTCAAGGTCTCCACGCTCTCCTACGTCGTCAGCCTGATGCCCGCGCGGATCATCGAGGACCTCGAGCTGCGCAAGCACGGGTTCGAGGTGTACCCGATCGATCCCGCGTACTTCTCCCCCTTCCCGGACGGGCGCGGCGTGCTGATCTGGGAGGACCCCGCGAAGGCCGCGAAGGAGATCGCGAAGCTCAACGAGCGGGACGCCGAGGGCTACCTGCGGTACGAGCACGACCTCGAGGAGCTGGCCTCGATCGTGCGGCCGCTGCTGCTGCGGGTGCCGCCCTCGATCGAGCTGGGGTCGTGGGCCGACGTGCGCGAGGCGATCGGGCTGGGGCGGTACTTCTTCCGGCGGAGGAGGAACCTGGCGAAGCTGGCCGACCTCATGACGCTCTCGGTGGCCGACTTCCTCGACCAGTACTTCGTGGACGAGGCGGTGAAGGGGGCGCTCTCCCCTGGCGGGGTGATCGGGGCCTGGGGCGGGCCGATGACGCCGGGGTCGGCCTACGTGCTGCTCCACCATCGGATGGGCGACGCCGCGGGCCCGCACGGGGCCTGGGCGTTCGTGCGCGGAGGGATGGGGGCGCTGTCCGGGGCGATCGCGAGAGCCGCGGCTGCGGCCGGCGCGGAGATCCGAACCGGAGCGCCGGTGAAGCGGATCGCCGTGGCCGGGGAGCGAGCCCGCGGCGTGGAGCTCGAGGACGGGACGACGATCGCGGCTCGGTCGGTGGTGTCGGCCGCCCATCCGCATCTGACCTTCTTCGATCTGGTAGGCCGCGAGCACCTGCCGGCGGGGATCGTCGAGGACCTCGAGCGCTACCGGACACGCGGAGCGTCGGCCAAGGTGAACCTCGCGTTGTCCGAGCTCCCCGACTTCACCGCGATGCCCGGCACCGAGCTCGGCCCCCAGCACCCCGAGTTCATCATCTGCCCCTCGATCCCCTACCTGGAGCGGGCGTGGGACGACGCGAAATACGGGCGGTGGAGCGCCGAGCCGATGCTCGACTGCGTGATCCCCTCGACGAAGGACCCCACGCTGGCCCCGGAGGGGAAGCACGTGCTGACGGCGTTCGTGCAGTACGCGCCGTACGAGCTCGAGGAGGGCAAGACCTGGGACGACGAGCGCGAGGCGTTCGGCGACCGAGTGGTGGAGACGATCGCGGCCTACGCGCCCAACGTCCCGGACGCGATCCTCCACCGCCAGGTCATCACGCCGCGCGACCTGGAGCGGGAGTACGGCCTCGTGGGCGGCAACATCTTCCACGGCGAGATGTCGCTCGATCAGCTGTTCTCGCTGCGGCCGACCCCGATGATGGCGCGCCACCGCAGCCCCATCCGGGGGCTGTACCTGGCCGGGTCGGGGACGCATCCGGGGGGCGGGGTGATGGGCGCCCCGGGCTTCAACGCGGCGAAGGTGGTCCGTCGGGACCTCCGCCTCCGCCGCCGCTGACGGTCGCCGACCACCGGGCGCCGCGGCCCTCAGACGGCCGTGGCGGGGTCGAGCCTGACCTCGGGTCGGCGCCGCGCTCCGACCTCGGACAGGATCATGGCCGCGACCGCGAGCGCGGCGCCGACCCACTGGTGGGCCTCCAGACGCTCCCCCAGCCAGATCGCCGCCGCGATCGCCGCCACCACCGACTCCCCCGCCAGGATGATGGCGGCGCGGGTCGCGCTCACGGTTCCCTGCGCCAGCACCTGGATCGTGAACGCAACGCCCGACCCCAGCACCCCGGTGATGACGAGCAGGGGCCAGACCTCGATGGCGTCGGCCACGTGAAGCCCCTCCCCCGCCGTCGCGATCAGGTGCAGCCCGGCCGCCCCCACCAGCTGGGCCAGCGCCAGCGGTAGCGCGGGGTGCCGCACCGCGAAGTGCCCCACCGCCACCACGTGCCCCGCCCAGACGACCGCGGAGGCCAGCACCAGCAGATCCCCGGGGCGCGGCGAGAGATCGTCGAGCCCGGGCACCGACAGCAGCGCTAGCCCCACGACGGAGATCCCCACCGCGGCCCAGGCCGCACCGGTCACGCGCCGACGGAACAGCATGAGCCCCAGCACCGGCGTGAACACGACGTAGAGCCCCGTGACGAAGCCCGCGTTCGTGGCGGTGGTCCGCTCGAGGCCCGCCGACTGGAGGAGGAACGCGACGAACATCAATCCTCCGAGCACGACGCCCGGGACCACCAGTCGGCGGGCCTCGACCCTCGATCTCCGCAGGAGGAACGGCAGCGCGATCGCGACCGTGGCCACCCCGAGAAGGCGGCTCCACGCCGTGAACGGGAGCAGGGGCAGCGTCTCGAGCGCTTCCTTCCCCGCCGGGAACGTCAGCCCCCAGATCAGGGGCGTTAGCAGGAGGACGAGCCCCGCGTCCCGTCCGCGCCGGATGCTCACAGACGCTCGAGCGTCATCGTGAGGTCGAACTCTACGTTCGTCCTGGGGACGGTGGGGACATCGCCGTTCTGGGGGAAGCCGCCGAGCGAGAAGGAGATGTCGCCCTCTCCCCCTCCCTCCAGGCGGACCTGGAGGCCGGTCTCGGGGTCGATCCACTGACGAGAGCTCATCGTCATCTCGCCCTCGTAGGCGATCGTCCCCTGGGCCTCGTCCTCGGGGATCTCCTCGCCCAGCTGGGCCGCCAGCGCGGCCACGTCGAGCTCGAAGTCGAAGGGCATCGTGGCCTCGCTGTCGATCACCGCTGACCGGATGCCTCCCACCTCCTCGTACGTGTCGAGCGTGGCCTCGCCGACGACCTCCAG
>DASUTW010000355.1:0-7449 GCA_036374395.1 Actinomycetota bacterium | reverse complement strand
GGAGGTCAGGAGAGGGGTGCACTCGTGGAGGACGTTCGCGCACCGGAGCGACGGAGCGGCCTCCTGGCGCGCCTTCCCTTCGTGTCGAGCCATCCCGATCGAGCCGAGGGGTTCGACGGGCTCCTCAGGAAGGTGCGGGCGTTCAACCAGAAGGCCGACATCCGGCTGATCGAGCGCGCCTACGAGGTGGCCGAGCGCGCCCACCACGGCCAGCTCCGGAAGTCCGGCGAGGCCTTCATCGAACACCCCCTCGGCGTGACCCACGTCCTGGCGGATCTGGGGATGGACACGACCACGCTGGTGGCCGGGCTCCTCCACGACGTGGTCGAGGATACGAGCGTCACCCTCGAGGAGGTGGAGCGGGAGTTCGGGGCCGACGTAGCCGCGCTCGTCGACGGCGTCACGAAGCTGGACAAGATCCCCCTCCGCACCCGCGAGCAGCACCAGGCCGAGAACGTCCGGAAGATGATCGTGGCCATGGCCCGCGACATCCGGGTGCTGATCATCAAGCTGGCTGACCGTCTCCACAACATGCGCACGCTGAAGGCCCTACGCCCCGAGAAGCAGCGACAGAAGGCCACCGAGACCCTGGAGATCTACGCGCCGCTCGCGCACCGTCTCGGCATCTACTCGATCCGATGGGAGCTCGAGGACCTGGCGTTCGCCACCCTCCACCCCCGCCGCTTCGAGGAGATCCGCAACCTCGTGGGGAAGGCCGAGGACGAGCGCGAATCCCAGCTCGAGGAGGCTCGGGCCTCGATCGGGAAACACCTCAAGAAGCTGAAGATCAAGGCCGAGGTCACCGGCCGCCCCAAGCACCTCTACGGGGTCTACGAGAAGATGGTCCTGCGGGGCAAGGAGTTCAGCGAGATCTTCGACCTCCTCGGGATCCGCATCCTCTGCGAGACGGTCAAGGACTGCTACGGGGCCTTGGGCGCGGTGCACGCGATGTGGAAGCCCGTGCCCGGGCGTTTCAAGGACTACGTCGCGATGCCCAAGTTCAACATGTACCAGTCCCTGCACACGGTCGTGATCGGGCCGGGGGGCAAGCCGCTCGAGGTGCAGATCCGCACCGAGCAGATGCACAAGACCGCCGAGTTCGGGATCGCCGCGCACTGGCAGTACAAGGAGGGGAAGAAGGGGAAGCGCGACGAGACCGATCTGGCCTGGCTGCGCCAGATCATGGAGTGGCAGCAGGAGACGCAGGACCCGAAGGACTTCATGGAGTCCCTGCGGATCGACCTCTACGAGGATCAGATCTTCGTCTTCACCCCGAAGGGGGACGTGATCGACCTGCCGGCCGGCGCCACACCCATCGACTTCGCCTACAACATCCACACCGAGGTCGGTCACCGCTGCATGGGGGCGAAGGTGAACGGCAAGCTCGTGCCGCTCGACTATGCCCTGCGGACGGGCGACACGGTGGAGGTGCTCACCTCGAAGGCCGGCGACGCCGGCCCCTCGCGCGACTGGCTCCAGGTGGTGAAGTCGCCCCGGGCCCGCAACAAGATCCGGCAGTGGTTCTCGCGGGAGCGCCGTGAGGACGCGATGGAGACCGGGCGCGACCTGCTCCAGCGCGAGCTGCGGCGCCAGGGGCTCCCGCTGAAGCGGCTGACGACCGAGCGCGTTCTGGCCGACCTGTCCCAGGACCTGAACTACACGGACCTCGACGCCCTCCTGGTGGCGATCGGCGAGGGGCACGTCTCGCCCAAGTCGATCGTGGTGCGGCTGGAGCGGCTCGTCACGCAGGAGGACGAGGAGGAGGCCGACGTGCCCCCGGCCCGCCCCGTGCGGATCGGGAAGCAAGACGCGGGCGGGGCGGTCGTGGTCCAGGGTTCCTCCGACGTGTGGGTGAAGCTGGCACGGTGCTGCACGCCCGTCCCCGGCGACGAGATCATGGGGTTCGTCACCCGGGGCCAGGGCGTGTCGGTGCATCGGGCCGACTGCCCCAACGCCAAGGCCCTGGAGAATCAGCGTGACCGGTTCATCGAGGTCTCGTGGCGGACCGGGAAGCCGACCTCTTTCATCGTGTCGATCATGGTCGAGGCGCTCGACCGCAAGAAGCTGCTCGGAGACATCGCCACCGCGCTCTCCGAGCAGCAGGTCAACATCATCTCGGCCTCGTCGGGCGTGGGGAAGGACCGTGTGGCGACGTTCCGGTTCACGTTCGAGCTGGCCGACATCGCTCACCTGGAGAGCGTCCTCCGCGCGATCAAGAAGGTGGACGCGGTCTTCGACGCCTACCGCGAGGTCCCCGGCTGAGGATCGTCCTCCAGCGGGTGGCTCGGGCCGAGGTCCGGGTCGGCGGGGAGCGGGTCGCCGCCTGCGGTCTCGGGCTGCTGCTGCTGGCGGGCGTGGGAGCCGAGGACGACGGCTCCGAGATCCCCGGCCTCGCCGCGAAGATCGCCGGCCTGCGCGTGTTCGAGGACGACGCGGGCAAGATGAACCTATCGCTGGACGATGTGGCCGGCGAGGTGCTCCTCGTCCCGAACTTCACGCTCTTCGGCGACACGCGGAAGGGCCGGCGACCGTCCTGGGTCGGGGCCGCGCCCCCCGAGGTGGCGGAGGCGCGGGTGGAGGCCCTCTGCCGTGCCCTCGAGGGCCACGGCCTCACCGTGCATCGCGGCGCGTTCGGCGCGCACATGGAGGTCGAGCTGGTCAACGACGGGCCCGTCACGCTCGTCCTGGAGGCCTGAGCGCCCCCGCGTATCCACTACGATGAGCCGGATGTTCCTCGACGTGCGCTTCGACAACCCCTTCCAGACGAACTGCTGGGCGGTCTCGGCCGACGGCTCCGAAGAGGCAGTGGTTGTGGACCCCGGCTTCCAGCCCGAGCAGGTCCGCGACATGGTGGAGCGTTCCGGACGCCGCATCGCTGCGGTCCTGGCCACGCACGGGCACGCCGACCACATCGCCTCGGTGCCCGCCGTCTGCGAGCCCGACATCCCCCTCTACATCCACCAGGCCGACGAGCTCGCGCTGACCGACCAGGGCGCCTGGGGCGCTGGGATGCCGGCGCCGGACCGGTACCGGCCCCAGGAGGTCCGCACGGTGAAGGACGGCGACGTCCTGGAGTTCGCGGGCTTCGAGATCCGCGTCCGTCACACACCCGGGCACACGCCGGGCAGCGTCTGCTACGTGACCGACGGGTTCCTCTTCTCGGGTGACCTCGTGTTCCGCGACACGATCGGGCGGCACGACTTCCCCAACTCGAGCTCCCGGGATATGTACGAGAGCCTGCGTTGGTTCCTCACGCTCCAGGACGACCTGGACGTCTACCCGGGGCACGGGCCTCAGACCACGGTGGGGCGGGAGCGGGCCCGGAACGAGTGGCTCAGGGCGCTGGTGTGAGCGAGCGGTTCGCCCCTCCGCGCGGCACCCAGGACCTGCTGCCCCCGACCTCCGACCGCCTCGAGGTGCTGGCCTCCGCGGCAGCCCGCCTGGCGCGTGCGTCAGGGTACCGCCGCGTCGAGACCCCCACCTTCGAGCACACCGAGCTGTTCGCCCGAGGTGTGGGCGAGACCACCGACATCGTCACCAAGGAGATGTACACGTTCCAGGACAAGGGCGGCCGCTCGCTGACCCTTCGCCCCGAGGGCACCACCGGCGTCGTCCGCGCGTACCTGGGGAACCGGCAGGCGCTGCCCACTCCCTTCAAGGGCTACTACCTCGCGCCGATGTTCCGGCACGAGCGACCCCAGGCCGGCCGCATGCGCCAGCACACGCAGTTCGGGATCGAGGTCATCGGAACGTCGGCCCCGGACGCCGACGCCGAGGTGATCGCGGTCGGACACCGCTTCCTCTCCCGGTGGGGACTGTCGTTCGAGCTGCGGGTGAACTCGATCGGGGATCCGATCTGCCGTCCCGCCTACCGCGAGGCGCTGCTGGCCTTCCTCCGGGAGCGGCGCGATCGCCTCTCCCCCGACTGCCGCGAGCGGATGGAGGAGAACCCGCTCCGGGTGCTCGACTGCAAGGTGCCCTCGTGCCGAGAGGCGACGGCCGACGCGCCGATCATCCTCGATTTCCTCGATGACGCCTGCCGGGAGCACTTCGCGGTGGTGCGGGACCGGCTCGACGAGCAGGGGATCGAGCACGTCGTGGACGCTCGGCTCGTGCGCGGGCTCGACTACTACACGCGCACCGCGTTCGAGTTCGTGAGCCCGGACCTTGGACCGACCCAGTCCACGCTGTGCGGGGGAGGGCGGTACGACGGGCTGGCCGAGGCGATCGGGGGGCCGGCCACGCCGGGGATCGGCTTCGGCCTCGGGCTGGAGCGGGCACTGCTGGCGATGGAGCGTGCGGGACTGGAGCCTCCGGCGACGCCCGGCACCACGGTCTTCGTCGTCGCGCTCGGCGACGAGGCCGGGCGCGAGGGCCGCGCCCTGGCCCGGGCGCTTCGGGAGGAGGGCGTCTCGGTGGAGCACGCGCTCGAGTCCCGCCCGCTCGGGGCCCAGCTGAAGATGGCCGACCGGGCCGGCGCGGCCTACGCGGCGATCCTGGGCGGCGACGAGCTGGCCGCCGGTGAGGTCACGATGCGCGACATGGAGACCGGGGAGCAGGAGCGGGTGAAGAGGGAGGATGTGGCCTCGTGGCTGACCTCCGGATGAGGACGCACATGTGCGGCGGCCTCGGCCTGGAGCACGCCGGCGAGCGGGTGGCCCTCTGCGGCTGGGTCTCGACGACCCGGGACCACGGCGGGGTGATCTTCGTGGACCTCCGCGATCGCGAGGGGGAGATCCAGGTGGTGGTCCATCCGCGGGAGGCGCCGCAGGCCCACGAGGCGGCCCAGCGCCTCAAGACCGAGAGCGTCGTTCGCGCCGTGGGCGCCGTGCGGCCCCGCCCGGAGGGCACCGTCAACCCGGACCTGCCCACCGGCCAGGTTGAGGTGGCCGCCGAGGCGATCGAGGTGCTGAGCGAGGCCGAGACCCCCCCGTTCCCCGTCGAGGACCGGATCACCGCCGACGAGGCCCTCCGGCTGCGCCATCGCTACCTCGACCTCCGGCGCCCCCAGAGGACCCGCGTCCTCCGGCTGCGCCACGCGGCGGCCCACGCGATCCGGGGCTACATGGAGCGGAACGGCTTCGTGGAGGTCGAGACCCCGATGCTCACGAGGTCGACGCCCGAGGGGGCCCGCGACTTCCTCGTGCCCTCCAGGCTCCAGCCGGGCTCGTTCTACGCTCTCCCGCAGTCGCCCCAGCTCTTCAAGCAGATCCTCATGGTCTCGGGGCTGGACCGCTACTACCAGATCGTCCGCTGCTTCCGGGACGAGGACCTCCGGGCCGACCGCCAGCCCGAGTTCACCCAGCTCGACGTGGAGCTGTCGTTCACCGACGAGGCCCAGGTCCAGGAGCTCGTGGAGGGGCTGCTGGCGGAGGTGTGGGAGGAGGTGCTGGGGGTGACGATCGCCACGCCGTTCCCCAGGCTCACCTACGACGAGTCGATGCGGAGGTTCGGGACCGACAAGCCCGACCTCCGCTACGGGATGGAGCTGGCCGACCTCACCGCCGCGTTCCGGGGGAGCGGGTTCAATGCCTTCCGCACGGTGGTGGAGGAGGGGGGCGTCGTGAAGGGCCTCGCGGCCCCCGGCGCCGCGGGCTGGTCGCGGAAGGACCTGGATCAGCTCGTGGTCGAGGCCCAGGCCCGCGGCGCCGGGGGCCTCGTCTGGGTCGCGCTCGCCGGGGACGGCGTCAAGTCGCCCGTGGCGAAGTACCTCTCCGAGGACGAGCTGGCCGGGGCGCGAGAGGCGACCGGCGCGGGGGAGGGGGACCTCATCCTGCTCGTGGCCGACGCCGAGGCCCGTGCGGGCACCGTGCTCGACGGGATGCGCCGGCTCATGGCGAACCGCCTCCGCTTGATCCCCGAGGGCGAGTGGGCCTTCCTCTGGATCACGGAGCCGCCCCTGTTCGAGTGGAGCGAGGAAGAGGGGCGGTGGGTGTCCGTGCACCACCCGTTCACGTCGCCCGTGGCAGACGACCTGGAGCCCGCCTCGGCGAAGGCCCGCGCCTACGACGTCGTGCTGAACGGCTGGGAGCTGGGGGGCGGCAGCATCCGGATCCACCGCCCCGAGATCCAGCGGAAGGTCTTCGACGCCCTGGGGATGTCCCGGGAGGAGGCCGAGGAGCGGTTCGGCTTCCTCCTGGAGGCCTTCCGCTACGGCGTCCCGCCCCACGGGGGGATCGCCTTCGGCCTGGACCGCATGGTGATGCTGCTCGCGGGGATGGAGAACATCCGCGACGTGATCGCCTTCCCCAAGACCCAGTCCGGGGCCGACCTGCTCACCGGGGCGCCGGCCCCTGTGTCCGAGACCCAGCTGCGGGAGCTCGGCCTCCGACTCCGGGGGCGACCCGAGGCTCGCTGACCCGGCGGGCTCACTCCCGGCCGATCCGCTTGATCGGAGGCTCCAGGGCCCGCAGCAGGAACGCCCCCCGACCGGCTGCTGCTCAACCGCGGCGACGGCCGCTTCCGGCGCGTCCCGATCCCTCGGGCCGCCTCCGGCTGCGGGCACCTGGCCACGATGGTGGACCTCGACGAAGGCGGCCGGGACGAGGTGGGGTGCTCAGCGGCGGCCGCGTCTGGAACCTCACGCCGGGGCCCGTGCAGGTGCTGACGATGAGCCCGGCGCTCGTTCCTGCGGCGGGCCCGTGATCCTCGCCGGGTCTCCGCCCCGCGGGTGTAAGGTAGGGGTGCGGATGGGATCCGGCTCCTGATCTCGTTGAGCCAACACCATCAAGAGGGGAGCCCGGCTCCGCCAGGGGTGCTGAGCCCCGAGAGGGGTTCGCTGAACCGGGCGGGAGGGCACCCACCTGCGAGAGCAGGCCCATCGAGAGTAGGAGCCGCCTCATCCGCATCTCTATGATGGGGCCGTGGCCACCGAGCCCCTGGCATCCCGGATCCGCCCCCGATCCCTCGACGAGGTCGTGGGGCAGCGACACCTCCTCGGTCCGGGGAAGGCGCTGGCCGCGCTGGTGGGGGCCGACCACCTCCCGTCGATCGTGCTCTGGGGGCCCGCGGGGACGGGGAAGACCACGCTGGCTCACCTCCTGGCGAAGGCGGTGGGGGCCGAGCTGGTCCAGCTGTCGGCGGTCTCCTCCGGGGTGGCCGACGCCCGGAAGGTCCTGGAGTCGGCGCGCGGGGGGATGCTGCAGACCGTGCTCTTCGTGGACGAGGTCCACCGCTGGTCGAAGGCCCAGCAGGACGTCCTGCTCCCGGGCGTCGAGGCGGGGGACGTCACCTTCATCGGGGCCACGACCGAGAACCCCTACTTCTCTCTCGTCTCGCCGCTGCTGAGCCGCTCGCTGCTGCTCCGGCTCGAGCCCCTCACCGATGGGGAGGTGCGGACGATCCTGGAGCGGGCGCTGATGGACGAGCGAGGGCTCCCCGGGGAGAAGGCCGAGGACGAGGCGCTGGCCTACCTGGCGGAGACGGCCGGCGGCGACGCGCGCCTGGCCC
>DASUTW010000354.1:0-7716 GCA_036374395.1 Actinomycetota bacterium | reverse complement strand
GCGTCATGCCGAGGAGCTCGGGCTGGACATGGTGACGATCTCGGACCACCTCCACGGGGTCCGGACCTGGGAGCCGTGGACGGTCCTGACCTGGATCGCGGCCGGCACGAGCCGGATCCGCGTCTCGCCCAACGTGCTGGGGCTCCCCTACCGGCACCCCGCGGTCATCGCGAAGATGGCCGAGACGCTCCACCGCCTCTCGGAGGGGCGGGTCGTACTGGGGATCGGGGCCGGCGGGAGCGATGCGGAGTTCGAGGCGTTCGGCCTGCCGGTGCGCTCCCCGGGCGAGAAGGTGGACGCGTTCGAGGAGGCCCTCCGCATCATCCGCGGCCTGTGGGAGGAGGAGACGTTCTCGTTCCGGGGCGAGCACTACGCCGTGGAGGAGGCGCGGATCGAGCCGCGGCCGGGCCACATCCCGATCTGGATCGGGGCGTACGGCGACCGGATGATCGAGCTGACCGGGCGCTACGCGGACGGGTGGCTGCCCTCGCTGATGTACGTCTCGCTGGACCGGGCCGCCGGGAAGATGGAGCAGCTCCGGGCGGCGGCCGAGGCCGCCGGCCGCGACCCCGCCGAGATCACCATGGCCGTCAACGTCTGGGCCCGGATCGAGGACGGGGCGGAGCCCCGCCGGGGCCAGATCGCGGGCGGCGTGGATCGGGTGGTCGAGGAGACGGCGCGCGTGCTCGAGGCGGGCTTCGACCACCTGAACTTCACGGTGTCGGGCGAGGAGCAGCGGGCCAGGCTGGCCGAGGAGGTCCTCCCCGGGCTCTAGGCGATACCGGGTATTGCGCGGATCTCGCCCATCCGCTTCAATGGTCGGGCGCCCACAGGGCTGGCGTCGTCTCCCACTGCCCGACGGAGCCGCCGCCCTGCGAATCGGAGCCAGGTACACCGGCGCCTCGAAGGCTGGAGGAGAGAACGGACGGCTCGACTTCCCTCGCCGCCCAGATCCGCGGGCTGGAAGCCCAGTTCGCTCGCGCACAGGAAGTGATGGACGGCCTCGAGCAGGTTGACGACAACCTGCACGGGCGCGCACTCGACGCGATCGGGGATGCCCTGGACCGGCACGCGCGAGACCTCGCCTCGCTCCGAGAGCTCGCCCGGAGCGACGGCGATGGGGCGTGGGACAAGCTCCGCGAGCTCCGCCGGGACTCCAGCACGACCTTCCGTGAGAGCCTCGCGTTCATGCAGGGCGCGCTGGCGCGCCGGGAGGGCCTCGATCGGGGCCTGTGCCGGATCGCCGACTCGATGCTACTGGAGGTCAGCGGGAGGGCCAGGGTGGCCTGGAACCGCCTGACGATCCTCGATCAGGCGGAGTTCGTGCAGGACCTCTCGCAGATCATCCGGATCCGCTTTCCGGAGGTCAGCGTCTGGAGCCTCCCCATCGCGACCCACGAGCTCGGGCACTTCGTGGCACCGAGGATCGAGGTCCAGGTCCAGGAGGGGAAAGTCCGGCGGCTCGCGTATCCGTTCCAGGAGCTGCTGGAGAACCTCCTCGATCGCGACCGGGAACGCGGGGCCACCGAGCCCGAGCGGTTCCGATCCTGGTCGTTCATGCACGAGCACATCGCGGACGTCTTCGCTGTCGTCGCCGGGGGACCTGGGTACGTGTGCGCGACGATCCTCCACAGGTTCGACCCCAGCACTGCCGGGACCGACACCCTCCAGCACCCGAGCGGCGCCAAGCGAGCGCACATGATCCTTCGGACGCTCGCCGAGATGGACAGGGCCCCGGGCCTCTTGGGCGAGTACACGGGGCTGATCGACCACCTTCGAGGCACCTGGGCCCGAAGCGTCTCGTCGGCGGGCGGCACCCCCGAGCTCGCCCCCGAGGACGAGAAGTGCATAAACGAGATCGGCGACGAGCTCTACGGGCTCTTCCAGGACCACGCCGCCTCGCTCCTCTATCGCACGGTCCTCCGAGCCAAGGAGCTGCGGACGAACCTCCTGTCGGGGGAGCAGCCCGCGCCCGCCGACGGCGACACGGTGACCGACGCCGTGAACGCCGCGTGGCTGGCCCGCGTCGGGTCCGGGGACGACGGCTCGATCGGCGACCTCGGAGAGCGAGCCTTCCGTCTCTGCGAGGCGATCGTCGGGGAGGAAGGAAGGTGACCGAACCCGACGCCTTCATGCTGAAGACGCGCCTCGACAACCTACGCCGGAACCTCGAGGACGTGGAGCACGTTGTGAAGTCCGTCGGGGAGCAGCGCTCCGTCTTCCACGGCCTCCTGCCGCTCCCCCGCACGGTCCGCGGCGCGCTCGCGGAGGTGGGGAGCCGCGTGGACCTCATCCTCGGGGCGCTCCGCCGAGAGGACATGACCACCGCCGAGCAGGAGATCGAGCGGCTCGGCGCGCGCGTCACAGAGCTGACCGTGCGGATGGGCGAGCAGGCCGCCGCGGACGAGGTCCTGAGCGAGGTCGAGCGGAGGTTCAACATCGTCCAGCTGAGCGACAAGGAGGAGCTGGGTAGCGTCCTGGTCGACGCCGCCAAGGATCAGAAGGAGAAGCTGGCGGAGGTGGAGAAACGGGTTCGAAGCGCGGAGGAGAAGGCGGCGCAGGGGAAGGGAGAGGAGGCGAACCAGCTTCTCGACGAGGCGTGGAACACGTACGCGACCCAGCTCTCCGCCTCGACCGACCGGCTCTTCTCGGAGTACGTGGACTTCCTGGGCGGGCTGGCCCTGCGGGACTCCGGCTTCGACCGCGGGATCTGCAGCATCGCCGACGAGCTGATCAGGCAGGCGCCCAAGATCGGAGGGGGCTGGAGCTCCCTGACGATCCCGGCGCACCACGAGGCGCTCAACATGACGCTGGCTCGCATCATCAGGCTGGGGTTCCCGGAGTGGACCGTCTGGACGCTGCCGCTCACCGCCCACGAGCTCGGTCACGTCCTCGTCGCCGAGACCGGAGACGCCTTCGCCGACGTGGAGGACGACCGGACGGCCCAGGTCTGCCTCGCCGACGCGTACGGGACGCTCGTCATGGGCCCGGCCTACGCGTGCGCAGCGATGCTGATCCGCCTGAACCCCCTCACCGCCTTCCATCCCGAGGACGATCGCCTGACCGCGAAGCGAGCGGAGACCGTCCTGAGGACCCTCGACCACATGAACGCATGGGACGAGGTCGACCCCCCGTACGCGCAGGTAAGGCAGGGGCTCGAGGCGGCCTGGGCCGAGGGGACGGGACACGCCGAGCCGTCGGGAGAGCTCGGCGCCGAGGAGCTCGAGACCCTGGAGGCCTGGATCGAGCGGATGAGCGGATGGCTGGGGAGCTACCGCGCCCTGCCCGGGGAGCACTGGCCGCGCATCAAGAGGTGGGCCCAGGCCCTCGGGACGGAGAAGCAGGACGAGATCGAGCTGCAGAACGACGATGAGCATCGCTTCGTGCTGAACGCCGCGTGGCAGGCGCGGCTCGATCACCCCGAGCAGACCGAGCACATCGCGCGGGACGCGCTGGCGCTGTGGCGTCGGCTCGACGAGCACCTGCGGAAGGAGACCGGGGGCGGGAAGGGCCAGGCCCAGGCCGGGTCGTTCCCCCACTCGGGCCAGCACACGACGTAGGAGAGCACCGTGGATCGGCGAGACGACAGCGCGGACGAGGGCCGGGACGCCGCGGGGATGCCGCCCCGGAACACGACGTCGGAGATCCCCACGCCGTCCGCCGACATCCCCGCCAGCCTCGGTGAGAAGGGCGGCGGCCAGTGGCGGGCCCTGCGGCGCGCCGGCGCCGTGGATCGATCCGGCCTCGAGGCGGAGCTGGAGGTGGCGCGGCAGGACCTGGGCGCCGGCCGCCTCCAGGAGGTGGTGCGGCGGCTGGAGCCGATGCTCCTGAGGATGTCCCAGGCCGAGCCCGCGCTGGACGCCGTGCTCGGGTCGGCCTTCAGCGTCCTTGGGCGAGCCCTGCGCGGGCTGGGGCGGGACGACGATGCGGCCGCCGCCTTCGGGCGAGCCGTGGAGCGCCTCGACCGATCCGGACCCGACCCGGAGATCCCCGGAGCGGCCCACGACCACGCGGTCGCCCTCATCGCGGTCGGCCGGCGACCGCAGGGCATCGCCGCGATGCGAGCGGCGATCGACGCCCAGGTCGCCTCGGGACAGATGGTGCCGGCCGGCGCGTACACGGAGCTCGCGGCGGCTTTGCAGGAGGACGGCGCCGTCGAGGAGGCCGAGCGCACGTACCGAGCCGCCCTGGAGGTCGATCCCGACGACCCGGAGGCTCAGATCGCTCTCGGCGGCAGCCTCGCCGCGCGCGGCGAGGATGCCGCCGCCGCGACGTTCCTCCGGGACGCGGCGTGGGACCTGGGGGCGGCGAACCGCCTCCCCGAGGCGCTCGAGGCCGTGGACCGTTCGCTGTCGCTCGCCCCGGGAGACCCCTACGCTTTCGGCATCCGCGGGGAGCTCCTTCGGATGATGGGAGACGCGCCGGGCGCCATCGCATCCCTCCGGGAGGCCCTCCAGGGCGAGCCGGACAACCTCGTCTGGCAGGCCAGCCTGGGGGCCGCGCTCGCGGCGACCGGCGAGCTCGACGAGGCCCGACGGCTCCTCGAGCGCGTGGTCGGTGAGGAACCCGACTACGCGTTCGCCCAGGCGAATTTGGGGGACGTCCTCCGGGTCCAGGGACGGTTCGACGAGGCGCTCCGTGCGGCGGACCGGGCTCTGGAGATCGAGCCGACGAACATCATCGCGCTCGCGACCAAGGCGGCGGCGCTCTGGGGGTCGGGCCGATCGGAGGGGGCCCTCGAGTTCGCCGACCGCGCCCTCGACCTCAACCCCGACTACGTGTTCGCGCTCGGCGTTCGGGCCCGCATCCTGCAGGCGCTCGAGCGGTCCGAGGAGGCGATCCGAGACCTGGAGCACCTCGTCGGGGTCGAGCCCTCCGCGCCCGCTCGGGCTCAGATGGCCGCCGGGCTGGTGCTGGGAGGCCGGAACGAGGAGGGCCTCGCCATGGTCGAGCCCCTCCTCCTGGAGCATCCGGACGATGCGCATCTCCAGTGGGTCAAGGGGGTCGCGCTCAAGAACCTGGGGCGCTTCCAGGAGGCCGCCGCGGCCTTCGAGTCGTCGCTTCGGACCGCGCCCGACAACGCGGAGCTGCTCGCGGACTACGCGCTCTGCCTCCAGAGCCTGGAGCGGCGGGAGGAGGCCGTCGAGGCGCTCGACCGAGCCGTGTCCCTGCGGCCGGACCAGGCGTACTACTGGGCGCTGAAGGCCGACCTGTCGTGGGCGCTCTCGCGGCACGAGGAGGCGCTGCAGGCGGCGGATCGGGCGCTCGCCGTCGACCCGACGCTCGTGATGGCGTTCGTGACCAGGGCCCAGTCGCTGCTCGCCCTGGGGCGGCCCGAGGACGCCCTGGGGGCGATCGACGAGGCCCTCGAGCTCAACCCCGACTACGGCTACGCCGCGGGCGTGAAGGGGCAGATCCTTCGCGCCTCCGGAGAGGACAAGGAGGCGGTGTCGACCCTGTACCGGGCGATGGAGCTCGACCCCTCGCTCACCTGGGCCGTGGCCGATCTCGCCTCGGCCCTGGGCGGGCTGGGGCGCTACGAGGAGGCGCTGGACGTGATCGATCGGGCCGTGCGCGAGGCGCCCGACGACCCGCAGCTCCTCGGTCTCAGGGCCGAGATCCTGAGGCTCCTGGAGCGACACGAGGAGGCGCTGGCCGACGCCGATCGAGCGCTCGTCCTCCGCCCGGATTACGACTTCGTGCTGGGGACCAAGGGCCAGACCCTCGTCACGATGGGGCGAGCCGAGGAGGCGCTCCCGGTGCTCGACAAGGCGCTGGAGATCGACCCCGAGTACCTCTTCGCCCTCATCGCCAAGGCGAGCGCGCTGTGGAACCTGGGACGACTCGAGGAGGGGATCCAGGTCACCGACCGCGCCCTGGAGATCGATCCCCGATCGGTGGCGGCGCTCTCGACCCGCGCGGGGATCCTGATGGACGCGGCCGACTTCGAGGGAGGGCTGCGCTCCCTCGACCGAGCCGTCGAGATCGACCCGGAGGACGCGTACACCGCGGGGCTGCGAGGGATCGCGCTGCTCGGCTTGCGGGACGGGCGCGAGCGAGAGGCGGAGGAGGCGTTCCGCACGGCGATCGCGACGTCGCCGGACCTGCACTGGAAGGTGGGGCTCGGCGACGCGGTGCGCATCCGCTCGGGGTCCGAGGCTGCGGACGCGATCTACCGCGAGGCGATCGCGGACGCGGAGGAGCGGTCGGCCCCCGACGCCAACACCATGTCGCTTCTCGCCTGGTGCCACTATCGGCTGCGCGAGTACCCGGAGTCGGCGCGGCTCTCGGCGCGCGCGCTCGGCCTGGATCCGACGATGATCTCCGCGCAGTTCGATCTGGGGCTCGCGCTCATGGTCGGGGGGGACCACGACGCGGCCGTGAGCGAGTACGAGCGTGGCCTGCACCTGACCGAGGACGTGGCCAGCCCTCTGCGGCGGCGGGGGCTCCTGGCCAACGCCGCCGCCTACCTACAAGAAGCGGTCACAGAGGAGCCCGGCCTCTCGGAGAGCGACGCGGCGAGGAAGGTGCTGGGACTGCTCGAGCAGGAGATCGAGCGAGGCCCGGGCTCTCCGGCGGTCCTCTAGGAGGGTCCGCCCTCCAGCAGGGACAGCATCTCCTCGGGCCCTCCTTCGGGGATCGGCTCACCCGAGGAGCGCGCGACGGCCTGGAGCTCCTCCTCGCGGATCGGCTCCGGCGCTCGCCCCTCGAACGCCTTCTCGCCCGACTCGGCGGCCTCGAACAGCTCGCGGTACTCCGCGATCTCCTGATCGAGCTTGTCCTTGTAGGTGCGCAGAAGGCGGCGACGATGCGGCCGGACGATGTCCTCGGACTGCACGAGGCTGGCCGCGAGAAGCTTGAAGCGGTCCTTCGCATCGCTCTCCCGCCCCGCCCAGATGTGCTCCTCGACCTTCTTCCAGTGCTCCCGATGGAAGTCGAAGGTGGTGTAGTCGTGGCGGACGTCGAGACAGCCGATCTCCAGGAGCAGGAAGTCGGCGTCGGTGAAGGGGACGGCGGAGGCCGCATCCTCGCCGTGCAGCAGCCGGCCGTCGCGGACCCAGAACCTCCCCTGATCCTTTTCGCTCAGCCGATCCGACGGGATGCGGAGCAGGACCTCGTAGCCCGGGCGGAGCGTGTTGGACCCCTGGCCGGACTCGGAGGGCGTGCGGTAGCTCCGGTCGACGCCGAGCCGGAGCTCCATCTCCTCCATCCTCAGGAGGCCCTCCACCCCGTCGACCAGGGGCTGGCTCACGTTGACGAACGAGCTGAGCTTCGTGAGGTCGAGCGCCTTGGCCACCGTCTCGAGGAGCGAGAGCGCCCGTTCCGCCCAGTTGTCGACCTCGGCCCGGAACAGCCCGGCGAAGAGGTCCACATCGTCCCCGGCGTACGGGTACGGGCCGGCCACGCGCGTGTTGAAGAACTCGACCCCATCACCCGACGGGACCGGCTCCGCTTCCGACAGCAGCGAGGGTCCCACGACGACGGGGACGGTCCTCCGCCCGCCCGCGTAGAGGAGCTCAGTCATCAGGGAGGCGAGGGGGCTGAACTCGCGAAAGTACTCTCGCTCGTTCCGAAGGTACATCTGGGAGAGACGGATCTCGAGGTAGGTCTCCTCGGGGACGAAGGGACGGTCGAGGTGCGTAGTCTCGCCGATCGCCCGATCGGGGGGGATGATGAAACTCGCGTGGGAGACACTCTTCGCTCCCCGGATCCTCT
>DASUTW010000353.1:0-2195 GCA_036374395.1 Actinomycetota bacterium | reverse complement strand
CGTCGACGCGCGTCGCGACGAGCAGATCCAGGCCCGGCTGAAGGACCTCGAGGCCCGGATCAAGGAGCTGGAGGGCGAGGGCGCCAAGAAGGCCCAGCTCACCGCGGCCAACAAGGAGGCCCAGCGGGAGATCGACAAGATGACCGAGGCGGCCCGCGGCGAGACCGAGCACCTCGAGGAGGTCCTGGGCGCCTTCAAGAGCCTCCACGTGAAGCAGCTCGTGGCCGACGACTCCGTGTACCGGACCCTGCGGGACCGCTTCGGGGACTACTTCGAGGGCGGCATGGGCGCCGAGGCGATCCGCGAGCTGCTCGCCGGCCTCGACCTCGACGAGGAGGCCGAGAACCTCCGGGAGACAATCAAGACGGCGAAGGGAACCCGACGCCAGAAGGCGATCAAGCGGCTGAAGGTGGTCTCCAGCTTCATCGGCACGAAGAACTCCCCGATGGGGATGGTGCTCGACGCGATCCCGGTGATCCCGCCCGACCTGCGCCCCATGGTGCAGCTCGACGGCGGCCGGTTCGCCACGAGCGATCTCAACGACCTCTATCGGCGCGTGATCAACCGGAACAACCGGCTGAAGCGGCTGCTCGACCTGCAGGCCCCCGAGATCATCGTCAACAACGAGAAGCGCATGCTGCAGGAGGCCGTGGACGCGCTCTTCGACAACGGCCGCCGCGGCCGGCCGGTCACCGGCCCGGGCAACCGTCCGCTGAAGTCCCTGAGCGACATGCTGAAGGGCAAGCAGGGCCGGTTCCGCCAGAACCTGCTGGGGAAGCGCGTGGACTACTCGGGCCGCTCGGTGATCGTGGTCGGCCCCAACCTCAAGCTGCACCAGTGCGGGCTCCCCAAGCAGATGGCCCTCGAGCTCTTCAAGCCGTTCGTGATGAAGCAGCTCGTGGACCGCGGCCTGGCCCAGAACATCAAGAGCGCGAAGCGCATGGTGGAGCGGGCGCGGCCGCAGGTCTGGGACGTGCTCGAGGACGTCATCAAGGATCACCCGGTGATGCTGAACCGGGCGCCGACCCTGCACCGTCTGGGGATCCAGGCGTTCGAGCCGGTGCTGGTCGAGGGCAAGGCGATCCAGATCCACCCCCTCGTCTGCCCGGCCTTCAACGCCGACTTCGACGGCGACCAGATGGCGGTGCACCTGCCGCTCTCCTCCGAGGCGCAGTCCGAGGCCCGGATCCTGATGCTGTCCACGAACAACATCCTGTCGCCGGCCCACGGGCGCACGATCGCCTCGCCGACCCAGGACATGGTCCTCGGGATCTACTACCTGACGGCGTCCGACGAGAAGCCCGAGAAGCCGGAGGACATCCCGAGCTACACGGGCGTGGCCGAGGTGCTGATGGCGCTCGACCGGGGGACCGTCGGCGTCCACGACTGGGTCCGAGTGCGCCTGCCCGGCAAGAACATCCCGGGGGCTGAGGAGAACGGCCACGTTCCCCGCCTGGAGACGACCGCCGGGCGCGTGCTGTTCAACGAGGCCCTGCCGCTCGACTACCCCTACGTCAACGACCACGTGATGAAGGGCGAGGTCAGCAGGATCGTCGACGAGTGCGTGCGGACCTACCCGCGGAGCGAGATGGGCCGGATCCTCGACAACCTCAAGGAGCTCGGGTTCCAGTACGCGACGCGGGCCGGGCTCACGATCGGCGTGGACGACGTGACGACCCCCCAGTCGAAGCAGAAGATCCTCGACGGCTACGAGCGCGAGGCCCAGAAGGTTGAGTCGCAGTACCGGAAGGGGATCATCACCGACGACGAGCGGCGCCAGGAGCTGATCGAGATCTGGACGCGGGCCACCGACGAGGTCCGCGACGAGATGGAGGCGAGCTTCGACAAGTTCAACCCCATCTTCATGATGGCCCACTCGGGGGCCCGCGGGAACATCACTCAGATCCGCCAGATCGCGGGGATGCGGGGCCTCGTGGCCAACCCGAGGGGCGAGATCATCCCGCGCCCGATCAAGTCGAACTTCCGCGAGGGGCTGACCGTGCTCGAGTACTTCATCGCGACACACGGAGCCCGGAAGGGGCTGGCGGACACGGCCCTGCGGACGGCCGACTCCGGGTACCTGACCCGCCGGCTCGTTGACGTCGCGCAGGAGGTCATCGTCCGGGAGGACGACTGCGGGACGGACAAGGGGATGACCCTGGAGGTGACCTACGAGGGTCCGGACGGCGAGCGGG
>DASUTW010000352.1:0-2514 GCA_036374395.1 Actinomycetota bacterium | reverse complement strand
TCGGGGGTGGGCCGCGGCCTCGCCGCCGCCCACCCCCCTTCCGGGAAGGAGGGCACCGTGCTGCTGGGACGCGTGGCCGGGACGCTCGTGGCCACCCGCAAGGAGCCCACGATGGAGGGGCTGAAGTTCCTCGTCGTGCGCTCCCTCGACGTGGACGGCGAGGAGACGGGCCAGTCGGTGGTGGCCGCCGACGCCGTCGGGGCCGGCGTGGGCGAGGTCGTGATGCTCGCCCAGGGCAGCTCCGCCCGCCAGACCGAGGCCACCCGCGACCGCCCGTGCGACGCGGTGATCATGGCGATCGTCGACCAGTGGGAGGTCGGCGGGGAGGAGCGGTACCACAAGTACCGTGATGCCTCGTGATCTCCCAGGACGAGATCCAGGGCATCATCGAGCGGGTCAAGGCCCGGCTCGGGGCCGGCGACGGGGCGGCGCTCCGGGGCGGGGAGGAGCTCGCCGCGTCCGAGGAGCAGCCCTTCGGCGACGGCATCTTCCCCACGATCGGCGAGGCCGTGGCCGCGGCCGCCCGCGCCTTCGACGAGTACAAGGCGATGGGCCTGGAGGGCCGCAAGCGCGTCGTGGCCTCGATCCGGGCCTCGATGCTGGAGCACGGCGAGCGGCTGGCCGAGATGGCCGCCTCCGAGACCGGGCTGGGGCGTGCCGAGGACAAGGCGATCAAGAACCGCCTCGTGACCACGAAGACGCCCGGGCCCGAGGACCTCGAGGTCGAGGCCGCCACCGGGGACCGGGGCATGGTGGCCACCGAGTGGGCCCCGTTCGGCGTCGTGGCCTCGATCACGCCGACCACGAACCCGACCTCGACGATCATCAACAACACGATCTCGATCGTGTCCGCGGGGAACGCGCTCGTGTTCAACGTCCACCCCAACGCGAAGCGGGTCTCGGCCGAGAACATCCGCCTGCTCGACCGCGCGATCGTGGCGGCGGGCGGCCCGCCCAATCTCGTCACCGGGATCCCGGAGCCCACGATCGACAGCGCCAAGGAATTGATGCACCATCCCGACGTCCGCCTGCTGCTGGTCACCGGCGGGCCCGGCGTCGTCGAGGAGGCGCTGAAGACCGACAAGCGCGCGGTGACCGCGGGCCCGGGCAACCCGCCGGCCGTCGTGGACGAGACCGCTGACGTGGAGAAGGCGGCGCGCGACATCATCGCGGGTGCCTCGCTCGACAACAACATCATCTGCACCGACGAGAAGACGACGATCGTCGTGGACGCGGTCGGGGATCGCCTGGTCCGGGCAATGGCGAAGGCCGGAGCCTACGTGCTGAAGGAGCACGAGCTTCGGCGCCTGGAGCGGGTGATCTTCCGCGAGCTGGGGGAGCCCGGAAAGCCGGGGAAGATCAACCCCGGGTGGATCGGCAAGAACGCCGGGGCGATCCTGGCCGAGATCGGGATCCGCGTCGACGACGCCGTGCGGCTCGCGGTGGCCGAGGTCCCGAACGAGCACAGCCTCGTGTGGACCGAGCAGATGATGCCTGTGATGCCGGTGACGCGCGTGCCCAACGTGGAGCGGGCCATCGACCTCGCCGTGCGGTCCGAGCACCGGTTCCGGCACACCGCCTCGATCCACTCCACGAACGTGGACACGATCACGAAGATGGCGCGGGCCATGAACTGCTCGATCTTCGTGGCGAACGGGCCCAACTACGCCGGGCTGGGGGAGGGGGGCGAGGGGTTCACCTCGTTCTCGATCGCCAGCCCCACCGGGGACGGCCTGACGCGGCCGCGGACGTTCTCGCGCGAGCGCCGGGTCACGGTGGTCGGCGCCCTGAGGATCGTCTGACGATGGATCCGGCCCTCGCCCTCCTCGAGTTCGACTCGATCGCGAGGGGGATCGAGGCGGGCGACGCGATGATCAAGCGTTCGCCGCTCCAGGTCCTGCGGGCGGGCACCGTGCACCCGGGGAAGTACCTCGTGCTCGTGGGTGGGATGACCGCCGACGTCGAGGAGGCGATGGACGCGGGACGAGAGGTGGCCGGACCCGACCTCGTGGACCTCGTCTACCTGCCCGACGTCCACCCGCACGTCGTGACTGCGATCGGGGGCGAGCGGCGCGAGGACCCGGGCGAGGCCCTGGGGGTCGTGGAGACGAGGACCGTGGCGGCATCGATCCTCGCGGCCGACGCCGGCGTCAAGGCCGCGGCCGTCGTGCTTCGTGAGGTGCGCCTGGCCGACGGGCTCGGCGGGAAAGGCTACGTGCTCCTCGGAGGCCCCGTGGCCGAGGTGGAGGCGGCCGTCGAGGCCGCCCTGGCGCGGATCGAGGCCACGGACAAGGCCCTGGCCCACGTCGTGATCGCCCGACTCCACGAGGGCATGGAGGAGAACCTCGCGGCCGAGCCCCGGTTCCTCCCGCTGGCCGAGGGCCTGGAGAAGGAGCCGGCCTGATGCAGCTGGGCCGCGTGATCGGGACGGTCGTGGCCACCGAGAAGGCCGAGGGCCTCGAGGGCATCCGCTTCCTCATCGTCCAGCCGCTGGACCGACGGAAGGAGCCGTCC
>DASUTW010000351.1:0-6055 GCA_036374395.1 Actinomycetota bacterium | reverse complement strand
AGACGGCTCGACCGGCTCGGGATCGAGCCGGTCGAGCCGGAGCCCTAGAGCGACGCCCGCTCAGCGGGTGTCGTTCCGGGAGCGGTCGTTCGTCCTGTTCTTCGTCCAGTCCCGCTTGCTCTTGCCGGGGCCGTCCTTCGTCCGGTCGCGGGTGAGGTCCCCCCGGCTCCGGTCACGGTCGCGGGTCACGGGCGTGTGCCGGCTGTTCGTCTTGTCGTTGCTGTTGACGCCGCTGGTGAAGCTCGTGGCGCCGGAGTTGCCGTCGCTGTCGTCGTCGTCGTCCAGGCTGTAGGCGGTCTCCTCCCAGAGATCCTCCTCCCGCACCACGGCCTCCTGGCGCTCCCCGCCGAGCGCGGAGAGCGGCATCGCGGCCCCGAACGCGAACGCCAGGACGGCGATCAGGATCCTCGAGATCATCTGCTCCTCCTTCGTCCTCCGAACATGGCCCCAGTGTGGGGCCCGGGCATGAGACCTCGGTGGGAGGAGGGTGAGGGTCTTCTCACGAGAGGTGGCGTCTGGGGCAGGGCACCGGTGTCGGCGACGACGGCGGAGTGCCACATCCTCCGTATGGGGGCGGGGCATCGCCAGGTGGGGGAGGGCGCGCCGCCCGGGGGAGCGGGGAATCCACCGAGCATCTCCCCGTTCCGGGCGATGCGTCGTGCCGCGCTGGCTCGGTACCGTCTCCTGCACGCGGACCGCCCCCTCCCAGGCGGTCCGCGCACCCCCTCCCCCTCCTTCCCCGAAGTGTTGACAGGAGGAGCGGATGGACGGGACGACGGTGGTGCTGGGCTTCGATGCGCCGGCCCTCCAGGAGCAGGTGCTCCGCTTCATCGAGCGGCGACCGGGTCTCCGGATCGCGGGCGCGGCCGGGGACGCCCAGGCCCTGACGAGCAAGGTCCGCGAGACCGGGCCCCAGGTCGTGATCACGACGCCCGACGTGCTGGCCGCCGGCCCCGAGCTGAACGGCGCCGCGCTCCTGGTGGTCGGGGAGCGTGAGACCACCGCCGGGCTGCGCGCAGCGATCCGCGCGGGGGCTCGCGGCTTCTACCTCTGGCCCGAGGAGCGGGACTCGCTCGGACACGACGCGGACCGAGCGGGAGCGGACCCGGAGCGCCCCGACGGCAGGGTGGTTGCCGTGTACGGCCCCCGGGGCGGCGTGGGCACGACCTTCCTGGCCACGAACCTGGCGGCGGCCTGCGCCGGCGACGGCCGGCGCGTGATCCTAGCCGACCTGGACCTTCACTTCGCCGACGTCACCACGGCGCTCGGCATCGTGGCCAACGGCGAGTCCCGGACGATCGCGGACGTGGCGGCCCTCGCCGACGACCTCGGCGCCTCCCACCTCGAGGCGGTGCTCCACCGCCACCCGAGGGGCTTCGAGATCCTCCTCGCTCCGCCCCGGGCCGAGCAGGCGGCCGATGTCGAGCCCGAGCAGGTGCGAGCCATGGGGAAGGCCCTTCGCAGCGCCGGGGACCTGATCGTCCTCCACGTACCGCGCGCCCTCGATCGGGTGACGCTGGCCGCCCTCGAAGCGGCGGACGAGATCCTCCTCGTCGTGACCCTGGACGTGCTGGCGTTCCGCGACGCCAAGCGGGCGATGGAGCTCCTTGCGGCGAAGGACCTCTCCGAGCGCTGCCGCCTCGTGGTGAACCGAGCCCGGAGGGCCGAGGTCCTACCGGACGACGCGGAGCGGGTCTTCGGCCTCCGGCCGGTCGCGGTCATCGCCTCCGACCCGGCCGTCCCGCGCGCGCAGGATCGGGGACAGATCGTGGTCGGGCGGCGAGGCCAGGCCGGACGAAAGGTTGCGGCGCTGGCCCGGTCGATCCTAAAGGAGGGATCGTGACGCTCCTTGAGCGGGTGGCTGCGCGGGTGCGGGAGCGCCTCCAGGGCGAGTCG
Organism: Actinomycetota bacterium; assembly: GCA_036374395.1. Lineage (GTDB taxonomy): Bacteria > Actinomycetota > UBA4738 > UBA4738 > CALAEC01 > DASUTW01. The sequence continues at coordinate 4,159 of DASUTW010000351.1, read as the reverse complement.
CTCGTGGGCCGGTCGCCCGCGGAGCGGAGGCTGCGCGTCCGAGAGGAGGCGCTCGCCGTCCTCCGGGAGGAGCGGGCGGTCCTCGCGGCTCGGGAGCTCGGCGAGCTCGTCGCGCTGGTATCCGACGAGCTGACCGGCCTCGGTCCGATCGAGCACCTCCTGCGAGACCCCGACGTGTCCGAGGTCATGGTGAACGGCCCGGGGGCCGTGTACGTGGAGCGGAAGGGGCGGCTCGAGCTTGTGGGCGGCGGCCTGTTCGAGGGGGAGGAGGCCGTCTACCACCTGATCGAGCGCGTGGTCGGGCCGCTGGGCCTCCGGGCCGACGAGTCGTGCCCGTACGTGGACGCCCGGCTTCCGGACGGCTCGCGGTTCCACGCGATCATCCCGCCCCTTTCGCTCTGCGGTCCCGTGGTGACGGTCCGGAAGTTCGCGCCCTCGCCGTACGGGCCCGAGGATCTCCTGCGGCTGGGGACCTTGGAGGAACGGATCCTGGAGGTCCTGGAGACCTGCGTGCGGGGTCGAGCCAACATCTTGATCTCGGGCGGCGCGGGGTCCGGGAAGACCACGCTCCTCGGCGTGCTGTCCTCCTTCATCCCGGCCGGGGAGCGCATCGTGACCATCGAGGACGCCGCGGAGCTGAGGCTCCGGTTCCCGCACGTGGTCCGCCTCGAGGCCCGGCCGGCCTCCGCGGAGGGGCGGGGAGCCGTCACGGTCCGGGATCTCGTCCGGAACGCGCTGCGGATGAGACCCGATCGCATCGTCGTGGGGGAGGTTCGCGGGGGAGAGGCCCTCGACATGCTCCAGGCGATGAACACGGGGCACGAGGGCTCGATGTCCACGGTCCACGCCAACTCGCCCCAGGAGCTGATGGCGCGGCTGGAGACGATGGCGCTGATGGCCGACGTCGTGCTGCCCGCGGACCACCTCCGCGAGCACATCGCCCAGACCGTCGACCTCGTCGCCCACATGGTGCGCCTCCGCGAGGGGCGCAGGATCCTGGCCCGGCTGACCTCGGTGGAGGGGCCGGTGGGCGGCAGACCCCTGCTGCGAGACCTCTTCCGCTTCGCGGGGGGCGGCTGGGAGACGCTCGGCTCGCCGGCCGGCATCGCGCTCCGCCAGGGCCGCGACGAGCTGGACCTGCTCGGCATCTCCCCCAACGGGACGGCCCGATGATCGAGGTGGCCGGACCCGTGGTGACGGGGCTCGCCGCCGGAGCGTCGATCCTGGCCGCGGCCGCGGAGCGGAGGCGCATGTCCCGCCGGATCGAATCTCCCGTGGATCCGACCGGTGGCCGCGCGGCGGCGTTGTTGGGCGCGGGGCTGTGCAGCGCCGCCGCCGGTCTCCTGCTGTTCGGTCCGCTCGCCTCGCTGCTCGCTTGCGGAGGGCTCGTGGGGTGGGGGCTCATCCACCGTGCGAAGGCGCGGGAGGCTGAAGCTCTCGAGACCGAGCGAGGGCTCAGGGACGCGGTTCGCGCGCTCGCGGCGTCGGCTCGGGCCGGCCTGTCGATCCGTCGCTCGCTCGAGGAGGTCGCACGCGGGGGCCCCGCCGCCGTCGCGGGGCCGTTCCGGCGGGCGGCTGGGGAGCTGGTGATGGGCCGCCCGCTCCCCGCGGCGCTCGCAAGCCTCTCCGATGGACTGGGATCGCGCGAGGCCGCCATGCTGACCGGCGTCCTGTCGATCCATCATCGTGCCGGGGGCGACCTCCCGACCGCCCTGGACGAGGTCGCGGCCCTGGCGGAGCGGCGGGCAGAGGCCCGCCGCCGGGTTCGGGCCCTCACCGCGCAGGGTCGAGCGTCCGGGGCCGTTCTCGCTCTCCTTCCGGTCGCCTTCGTCGGCCTCCTCTCCGGGACGAGTGGGAACGGCCTCGGCACCATCTACGCCAGCCCCCGGGGCGCGGCGCTGCTCGGCGCGGGGCTTGTGCTGCAGCTCGTCGGCTACGCGTGGATCCGGGCGATCCTCAGGAGGGCCCAGCCGTGATCGTGGTCGGTCTGGGGTACGCGGCGGCCGCGGCCCTCCTGGCCGCGGCCGCCGCGAGTCGCAGCCCCGTGCCCGCGCGGCTGGGCCTTCGACCTCGGCCTCGGAGGGACCTTCTCCAGGCCCTGGGCCGCCGCGTCCCGTGGACGCCTCCCGTGCTGGCGGAGCGTCTGGGGATCCTGGCCCGCCCCGCAGACGTGGACCGGCTCCGGGGCGCCGCGGCTGTGTGCGCCCTGATGGGTCTGATCGGCGGGACCCTCGTCACGGCTCCGTCGCCGGCCGCCGTCGGGGTCGGAATCCTGGCGGCGGTGGCCGGCTGGCGGCTCCCCGCCTTCACGCTCGCCCGCCGGGCTGCCTCCGCCCGAGGGCACATGATGCCGGAGGTCGCCGCCCTGCTGGACCTGGTCACGGTGGGGCTCTCGGCGGGGCTGACGCCCCGGCTGGCCTTCGATCGGGCGGTGGACCACGTGGCCGAGCCGCTCCGGGAGGCGCTGGTGCGGGTCCGCCGAGAGGTCGCCCTCGGCGCGAGCTGGCCCGCTTCCCTGGACCACCTGGGACGTCGCTTCGCCCTCCCCGACCTCCGGCGCCTGGCCTCGACGCTGGATCAGTCGATCCGGCTCGGGGCCCCGGTGGCCGACCCGATGCGATCGCTGGCCCGCGACGTCCGGGCGGAGCGCGACGCGGCCGTGGAGGCGCGAGCCCGTCGGGCTCCGGTGACGATGCTCTTCCCCCTCGTGCTGTGCATCCTTCCCGCGTTCGTCCTGGCGGCGGTGCTCCCCGCGATGCTCGTCGCCACCCGAGGCGTCCCATGAGGAGGGGCCATGCTCAGGATCTGGACCGCTGTCGTCTCCTGGTGGGTCGTTCTTCGAGCCCGTCTCCTGGATCGTCTCGGGGGGAGCAGGGGACAGACCACCGCCGAGTACGCCCTGGTGATCCTGGCCGCGGCCGCGATCGCGATCGGGCTTCTGGCCTGGGCCCGCTCCTCCGATCGCCTCCCGGCGTTCTTCGACCGCATCATCGATCGGATCCTCGGCGAGGCGGAGTAGCCGGGAGCGCGACGGTCGAGTTCGCTCTCGTGCTTCCGCTGGTGGCTCTGGTGGTGGCGGGTCTCGTGCAGGTGGCCCGTCTGGGCGGCGAGTCGCTGACGGTGCTCTCGGCCGCGCGCGAGGCCGCTCGGACCGCGGCCGTCACCGTCGACGACGGGGAAGTCCGGCGAGCCGTGATCGCTTCGGGACTCGACGAGGCCCGAACCGACATCCTCGTGGAGCGCGGAGGCGGACTCGGCACCCCCGTGACCGTGAGCGTCTCCTACCGCACGCCGGCGGGCCCGCCGATCCTTTCGTGGCTTCTCCCCGCCGAGGTGACCCTCCGGGCCCGGGCCACGATGCGACAGGAGGTCGGGTGAGGGAGCGGGGAAGCGTCTCGATCGTCGTCGCGGTGGCGATGGGCATGGCAGCGATCTCGGCGGCCCTTATGGGCGATCTGGGGGCCGTCGCGTCGGGCGTGGCGCGCACGCAGGCCGCGGCCGACGCGGCCGCGCTGGCCGCCGCCCAGGAGCTCGTGCTCCCGTCCCTCGAGAGCCCCGAGGAGGCAGCGGAGCGGTTCGCGGCCCTCAACGGCGCTCGGTTGATCCGGTGTCGCTGCCCACCGGGAGGCGAGGACGTCGTCGTGCTCGTGGAGCGAAGCGTGCCGCTGCCGTTCCTGGGGGGGACGCGGACCGTCCGCCGGGCGGCCAGGGCTACCGCGGCCCTGGGGGGCGACGTGGCCGGGCTGGAGCCCTGGTTCCTCTCTCGCCTGGCGTGTCTGCGAGCCCGCGTGCCCGATCTCTGGGTCGTCTCCGGGTTCCGGACCGGGGCCGAGCAGGCGCGGCTGCATCGGGAGAGGCCCGGGCTGGCTGCGCCGCCCGGGCGATCCCTCCACGAGCTGGGCCTGGCCGCGGACCTGGGCTTCGGATCTGCGTCTGTCGGTGCGCTGGCCCATCGGGAGGCACCGACCTGCGGGCTCGTCTTCCCCCTGAGTCACGAGCCGTGGCACGTTGAGCCGGCCGGCGGGGATTGACCGTGGCGAACGGTTCCCCCTATGCTGGCCGCCGACCAGGTCATGCGTCGCGGCAAGTGCGCGTCGGAGGCCGATTGGGAGCGAGGTCGCGTGGGCCTCAAGGGCTTGTTGGAGAGGATCCGGGGAGC
>DASUTW010000350.1:0-7369 GCA_036374395.1 Actinomycetota bacterium | reverse complement strand
GCGGGCCGGCCACGCAATCTCGCAGCGATGTATATCTGTTGCCCGCGTGGCGGAGGGAAGCGGTGGATCGTGGGCGGGTCGCCGCGGTCTCGCACACGCGATAGATGCGATGTCGCCCGCCGGGTCGAGGGGAACCGATCGGTAGTGTCGCGATTTGTGGGGCGTGAGGGATTCGAACCCCCGACCGATGGGTTAAAAGCCCACTGCTCTGCCAGACTGAGCTAACGCCCCAGACGATTCTACGGCGCGCGGCGGTAGCGGTTCGTGATGGGGAGGCGGCGGTCGCGCCCGAAGGCCTTCGGCGTGATCTTCACCCCGGGCGCGGCCTGGCGCCGCTTGTACTCCGATCCGTCGATCATCCGCACCACGCGATCCACGAGCGCGGGGTCGGCACCGTCCGCCACGATCTCCTCGGGTGACCGGTCCTCCTCCACGTAGGCCTCCACGATCGGGTCGAGGACCTCGTACGGCGGGAGGCTGTCGGTGTCCTGCTGGTCCGGTCGGAGCTCCGCGGAGGGCGGCTTCGTCAGCACCCGCTCGGGGACGACGGGGTCCGTCTGCTCGTTCCGCCACCGCGCCAGCTCGTACACGAGCGTCTTCGGCACGTCCTTCAGCGGCGCGAACCCGCCCGCCATGTCCCCGTACAGCGTCGAGTACCCCACCGCCATCTCGCTCTTGTTGCCGGTAGCCAGCACCAGGTGCCCGAACTTGTTCGAGGCCGCCATCAGGAGGTTGCCGCGGATCCGGGCCTGGACGTTCTCCTCGGCCACACCCGGCTCCGTCGCCTCGAAGATCGGCGCTAGCGCGTCGAGGTAGGCCTGGAACGTGTCGTCGATCGACACGCGGTCCAGCCGGATCGCGAGGCGCTCGGCCAGCTCCTCCGCGTCCTCGAGGCTGTGGTCCGAGGAGAAGCGGGAGGGCATCGCCAGGACCCAGACGTGCTCGGGCCCCAGCGCGTCGACTGCCAGCACCGCCGTCAGCGAGGAGTCGATCCCGCCCGACAGCCCCAGGACCACGTCGGTGAAGTCGTTCTTCCGCACGTAATCTCCGAGGCCGAGCACGAGCGCGCGGTAGACCTCGTCCGGTCCCTCCGGCCAGGGCTCGCGCTCAGGATCGGGGAGCGGCGGCTTCCCCTCGGACGCCTCGGGCAGGTCCACGACGAGCATGTCCTCCTCGAACATGTCCGCGTGCCAGGCTCGCTCGCCGTTCGGCGCCACGACCATGCTGCCCCCGTCGAAGACGAGCTCGTCCTGGCCGCCTACCGCGTTGACGTAGACGATCCAGGTCCCGGTCTCGCGGGCCCGGTCGGCACAGATCTCGACGCGCTCCCCGATCTTTCCTCGGTGGTAGGGGGAGGCGTTGAGGTTGGGGATGATCTGGACGGCCTGCGCGTAGCCGTCGAACGGCGGCCCGGGGCTCCACGCGTCCTCACAGATCGAGATCCCGAGCTCCGCGTCGGCGACCCGCAGGGCGCAGCCCTCCTCGCCCGGGACGAAGTAGCGGGCCTCGTCGAAGACGCCGTAGTTGGGCAGCTTGTGCTTGTGGTAGCGGGCCTCGATCCTCCCGCCACGGAGCAAGGCCGCCGCGTTGTGCATCCCAAGGTCGGTCCGATCCACGAAGCCGACGAGCACCGAGGTCGCATCGGGCGCGCGGCGCGCCAACTCCTCCAGGGCCTCGAGGTTGTCCTCGACGAAGGCGGGCCTCAGGAGGAGGTCCTCGGGCGGGTAGCCGGTGATCGCGAGCTCGGGGAAGACGACGAGGTCGGCGCCCTGGCCCGCGGCCTCGACGGCGCCGGCCGCGAGGCGCTCGACGTTGCCCTCCAGGTCGCCGACCGTCGTGTTCAGCTGGCCGAGCGCGATGCGCATGGCCACAGCATAGGCCCGCTCAGAGGACGGGCAGGTAGCGCTCCAGTTCGTAGGGAGTGACGTAGCGCTTGTAGGCGTCCCACTCCTCGCGCTTGTTCCGGATCAGGAACTCGTGGACGTGGTCGCCCAGGGTCTCCCGCAGCAGCTCGGACTCCTCCGCCTCGCGGATCGCATCGTGGAGGTCCTCCGGAAGGTGCTCGATGCCGGCCTCGCGCCGCTCCTCCTCGATCATCTCGTAGATGTTATTCGAGGCCTCGGGCGGAAGCTCGTACTCCTCCTCGATCCCCTTGAGGCCGGCGGCCAGCATCGCCGCGAACGCGAGGTACGGGTTGCAGGCCGGGTCGGGGGAGCGGAGCTCGATCCTCGTGGCCGCCTCCTTGCCCGGCTTGTACATGGGCACCCGGACCAGCGCCGACCGGTTGCGCCGCGCCCAGCAGACGTAGACCGGCGCCTCGTACCCGGGCACGAGCCGCTTGTAGGAGTTCACCCACTGGTTCAGCACGAGCGTGATCTCGGGGGCGTGCCGCAGGATCCCCGCGATGTAGCCCTTCGCCGTCTTCGACAGGTGGTACTCGTCGGTACCGTCGAAGAACGCGTTGCGGTCGCCTTCGAAAAGGGACTGATGCGTGTGCATCCCGCTGCCGTTCACGCCGGCCACCGGCTTCGGCATGAACGTGGCGTGCACGCCGAACTCCTGCGCCGTCTCCTTGACCGTGAGCCGGTAGGTCATGACATTGTCGGCCATCGTCAGCGCGTCGGTGTAACGGAGGTCGATCTCGTGCTGGCTGGGCGCCACCTCGTGGTGGACGTACTCCACGGGGATGCCCATCGCCTCGAGGTACCCGACGGTCCGCTTACGGTAGTCGGTGGCCACGTCGCGCGGGGTGAGGTCGAAGTAGCCGCCGCGGTCGAGGAACTCGGTCCCCCGGTCGTCGGTGAAGTAGAAGTACTCGAGCTCGGGGCCCACGTAGAAGGTGAACCCGAGGTCGGCCGCCCGCTGGAGCTGCCGCTTCAGCACCCAGCGGGGGTCGCCGTCGAACGGCGTGCCGTCGGGGTTCACGATGTCGCAGTACATCCGCGCGACGCCCTCCTCGGAGCGCCAGGGGATCACCTGGAAGGTCGTGGGGTCGGGGAGCGCGAGCATGTCCGACTCCTGGATCCGCGAGTACCCCTCGATCGAGGACCCGTCGAAGCCCATCCCTTCGGTGAACGCGGTCTCGAGCTCGGCGGGCGTGATCGCGAACGACTTGAGGAACCCCAGCACGTCGGTGAACCACAGATGGATGAACCTGATCCTGCGCTCCTCCACGGTGCGCAGGACGAACTCCGCTTCCTTCGTCACCGTCATGCGGCCAGGGTAGGCGGTCGACGACTCGCCGTGGTTACGGCTGCGTAAACCTTGGGTTGCGGCGCGGATCGGTCGTGCGCGGAGCGCCCGGTTTACGATGGCCGCGTGGAGACCGAGCAGGTCCTGGCCGAGGTCGAGGAGCGGGGCATCCGGTTCGTGCGGCTCTGGTTCACGGACGTCCTGGGCTTCCTGAAGTCGTTCTCCATCCCCATCGAGGAGCTGGAGAAGGCCTTCCGTGAGGGGATCGGCTTCGACGGCTCGGCGATCGAGGGTTTCGCCCGGGTCGAGGAGGCCGACATGCTGGCCCGGCCGGACCCCCTGACGTTCCGGGTGCTCCCCGTCCCGCGGGAGGAGCCGGCGGCGAGGATGCTCTGCGACATCACCTACCCGGACGGGGCGCCGTTCGAGGGTGACCCCCGACACGTCCTCCGCCGCAACCTGTCTCGGCTCGAGGGGCGGTCGTTCCACGCCGAGCCCGAGGTCGAGTTCTTCCTCTCCGGGTCGGAGGAGCGGTTCCAGCCGCTGGACCACGGATCCTATTTCGACCTCACGGCGAGCGACGCGGCCGAGGAGTTCCGGCGCCGGGCCGTCCCCGTCCTGGAGACGCTCGGGATCGAGATCCGCATGCTCCATCACGAGGACGCCCCGGGCCAGCAGGAGATCGACCTGGCGCCGGGGGACGCCCTCCGCGTGGCCGACGACCTGATCACGCTCCGTCTGCTCGTCAAAGAGGTGGCCCAGGAGCTGGGGCTCCACGCGTCGTTCATGCCCAAGCCGGCGCCCGGGATCCAGGGCTCGGGGATGCACGTCCACTACCGTCTGCTGGAGGGCGAGCGGAACGCGTTCTTCGACCCGACCGACGAGGCCAGGCTGTCGAAGGAGGGGCGGTCGTTCGTGGCGGGCCTGCTGGAGCACGCGCCGGCCATGACCGCCGTCACGAACCAGTGGGTGAACAGCTACAAGCGGCTCGTCCCCGGGTTCGAGGCGCCGATCCACGTGTCGTGGGCCCGGCGGAACCGGTCCGCGCTGGTCCGAGTGCCGGCCGACCGGCCCGACGACGAGGCCGCATGCCGGATCGAGTACCGGGGGGCCGACCCGGCGTGCAACCCGTACCTGGCCTTCGCGGTGGTGCTGGCGGCCGGACTCGACGGGATCGAACGTGGGCTCGAGGCGCCGCCCGAGGTCTACGAGGATCTTGCCTCGCTCTCCGACGACGAGCTCCGCGCGCTCGGGGTCCGCTCACTCCCCGACAACCTCCACGACGCGATCGCCGAGATGGAGCGCTCCGACCTGCTGGCCGAAGCGCTGGGCGAGCGATTGTTCGAGTGGCTGATCCGCAACAAGCGCGAGGAGTGGGAGGTCTACCGCACCTACGTCACCCCGTTCGAGGTCGAGCGCTACTTCCCCCTCCTCTAGTGCGCTCACCCGAGGACCTCGGCCGGGCGCTCGCCGCGGCCCCCGACCCCGAGATGGCACGGGTCGCGCTGTCGCGCGTTGGGGAGGACCCGCGGGTGCGGGAAGCCCTGGAGGAGCCGGGCGCGGCGGAGGCGGCGGTCCGCCTGCTCGGGTTCTCGGGGCCCGCCGCGGACTTCCTCGTGGCGTACCCGGAGGAGGCGGGGCTCTTCTCCGACCTGGGCCCGCGCTCCAGGGAGGCGCTGCTCCAGGAGTCCCGGGCGGACGTGGGGCGGATGGGAGGCGAGGCCGGCCTCCGGCGGTTCCGGCGGCGGGCGCTGCTGCGCGTCGCGGCCCGCGACCTGGGCGGCGCCGCGCTGGAGGAGGTCGTCGAGGAGGTGACCTCGGTCGCGGAGGTCTGTCTGGCGCTGGCCGCGGAGGCCGCCCGCGCCGGCGCCCTGGCCGTGATCGGGATGGGGAAGCTGGGAGGCGAGGAGCTGAACTACGCCTCGGACGTCGACGTGATCTTCGTCCACGAGGACGGGCCGCCGGAGGAGGCGGCCCGGGCCGCGTCGCGGCTCATCGCCCTGCTCTCGGAGCCCACGCGGGACGGGGTCGCCCTCAGGGTGGACGCCGCCCTGCGCCCCGAGGGACGGGCCGGCCCCCTCTCGCGCTCGCTCGCCTCGACCGTCGAGTACTACGCGCGCCACGCGGCGACCTGGGAGCGGCAGGCCCTGCTCAAGGCGCGGCCCGTGGCCGGGGACCTCGAGCTGGGCGCCCGCCTGCTCCGCGAGCTGGAACCGGTGATCTACCCGGACCACCTCGACCCGGAGGCGATCGAGGACGTTCGGGCGGTGAAGGCCCGTCTCGAGGATCACGTTCGGGCCCGAGGCAAGGAGGAGACCGAGGTCAAGCGGGGACGGGGCGGGATCCGGGACGTGGAGTTCGCCGTGCAGCTCCTCCAGCTGGTGCACGGGAGACGGGACGCGAGGCTCCGATCGCGCGGCACCCTCCCCGCGCTGGCAGCCCTGGCCGAGCAGGGGTACGTGGCCCCCGGCGACGCCGAGGCGCTGGCGGGCTCGTATCGCTTCCTGCGGACCGTGGAGCACCGGCTCCAGATCGCCCGGGACCTCCAGACGCACGAGCTGCCGGAGGACCGGCCGTCCCGGCGGCGGCTGGCCCGGTCGCTGGGCATCGCGTCGCCCGCCGAGCTCAGGGCCGCCTACGAGCGCCACACGGAGGTCGTGCGCGGGCTCCACGAGCGCTTGTTCTACCGCCCGCTGCTGGAGGTGTTCGCGGGACCGCGCGTGCCGCGCCCGGCGGAGGAGCGGGCCCAGACCGAGGAGCTGCTGACCGCCCTCGGCTTCCGGGAGCCTCCGGCCGCCTACGAGCGGCTGGACCGTCTGATGGACGCGGACACGCGGCGGGGCCGGGTGCTGGAGGGGGTCTTCCCGGTGGTGGCGCCCGGCCTCTCGGCCGCCCCCGATCCCGACAGGGCGCTCGTGCGGTTCGATCGCGTGGCCGAGCGGCTGGACGAGGAGGGGGCCGACCTGCTGGCCGCCGATCCGACGGTGGCGTGGCGGCTGGCGCTGCTGGTGGGGGCCTCGGGCTGGGCGGCCGACTTCCTGGCCGCCCAGCCCGAGGCCGCGGCCCTGCTCGACGGGCGCGATCGTCCGGACGCCCGGCCCCGGGAGCGGCTCCTGGCGGCCGCGGGATCCTACGTCGCCGGCGACCTCCGCGTGCCAGCCTTGGGTCGGGCCCTGGCGCGGATCGCCGAGGGCGTCGTTGCGGAGGCCCTGCGGGCGGCCCAGCCCGACCTTCCCCTCGCGGTGATCGCCCTGGGCAAGCTGGGGGGCGAGGAGCTGAACTTCGGCTCGGACCTGGACGTGGTCTTCGTCTACGACGGGGAGGGCGAGGAGCCGTTCCGCGAGGCCGTCCGCGTCGCCGAGGCCACGCTGGAGGGGATCCGGGAGGCGGGCTACGAGCCCGACCCCGATCTCCGGCCCGAGGGGAAGAACGGCCCGTTGGCCCGCTCCATGGCCTCGTTCCTGGAGTACTGGCAGCGGTGGGGCCAGACCTGGGAGTTCCAGTCGCTGCTGAAGGCCCGGGCGGTGGCGGGGGAGGAGTCGCTGGGCCGGCGCTGGCTATCCAACGCCGAGGACCTGGCCTACCCTGAGGCGCTTCCCCTGGACCGGGAAGCCGAGATCCGGAGGATGCGGGTCCGGATGGAGAAGGAGCGCGTGCGGCCCCCCGAGGCGGCGCGCTTCCACTTCAAGCTCGGCCACGGGGGGCTGGCCGACGTGACCTTCGCCGTCGAGCTGGCCCAGATGCGGCGCGGCCGCCGGCACCCCGCCGTCCGCCGCCGGCACACGCTGGAGGCACTGGAGGCCCTGGCCTCCGAGGGGCTGATCGAGGACGGCGTGGCGCTGGCCCTCGGCGAGGCCTACGTCTTCCTCAACGAGGTGAAGAACGCGATGGAGCTCGATGCGCGGCGGCCGGCCGAGGCCCTGCCGCCCACGCCGGAGGCGCAGGTGGCGCTGGCCCGCCTCCTAGGATACGAGGAGCACCCCCGGCAGGCCTTCCTGGAGGAGTATCGTCGGGTCACCCGCCGGGCCCGCCGGGCGATGGAGCGGGTCTTCTACGGGGAGGAGCCATGAGGACCGCCGCGCTGATCCTCGCCTTGACGGCCGTGGCCTGCGCCGAGGACGGGGCCGGCGGGCTCGGTGCCGCTCCGTCCCCCGGGTTCCGGGTCGTGGAGCGTGGC
>DASUTW010000349.1:0-2993 GCA_036374395.1 Actinomycetota bacterium | reverse complement strand
ACTCGGGGGCGAGCTTCTCCAGCGCCGGGGGACCCTGGGCCAGGAAGCCCTCCTCGATCCCCGAGAGCGCCCACGGCTCGGCCTCGGGCTGGAGCTCCGTGCTGAACTCCACGCTGAAGGCCGCGTAGCGGATGGGAGATGCGGCCTCCACGCCGTCCTCGGCTGCGGCCGCCTCGGCCGTCAGGGGGTTCGCCGCCGACGACCGGACCAGCAGGTCGTAGCCGCCCGCCTCCTGCCGGGTGAAGTCCTCGACCTGGCCCCCGAAGATGTTCGACAGCACCGAGATGAACACGAGCGTGAACACGACGAGCGCGTACATCGAGAGGGTCATCACCGTGCGGAAGCGCTTGGCCAGCGGGTAGGCGAGCCCCAGCCGCGCGGCGAGGTTGCGGGCGCCCCCGGCCACCGCGCGGACCGCGTGACCAACCGATTCCTGGTTGAAGCCGAGGACCGCCACGGCGGACGCCGTCAGCAGCACGCCCTGGATCACGAACACGGGGATGTCGGCCTCCCCGAAGACGTCGGGAGCCAGCGTCGGCCCGAAGATCCCCCAGCCCAGGACCGCCAGCCCCAGGACCGAGCCCAGCGGCCGTCGCGGGACGAGCCGCCAGAGCAGGGCACCCAGCCCCAGGGCGAGGATGCCCGGGCCGGCGAAGGCCGAGGCCGCCTCTCCCTCGGAGATGGCGAAGGCGGTCATCCCACCCCCGACCACCACCGCCACCGCTCCCAGCACGAGCCCGCGCAGGCGGCGGCGCCGGACGGGCGGCTCGGGGAGGTCCCGGATGGCCCGGATGATGTTCAGGCGGCTGATGCGGGCGCTGGTGAAGAGGGCGGTCAGGAGCGAGATCGCCAGGCCGATCAGGAAGCCGCCCACGATGCTGACCAGCGGCGCCGACAGCACGAGCTCCAGCGAGAACTCCCCGGCCCCCGAGAAGATGTCGGCCGCCACCCGCACGATGGCGGCGCCCACACCGATCCCGGCCACCGCCCCGATCGCCGACGCCACCAGCCCGTACAGCGACCCCTCGATGTAGAAGGAGCGCACGAGCTGGCCTCGCCGCATCCCGACCGCCCGCATCATGCCCAGCTCGCCCTTCCGCTCCTCGGAGAGCATCACGAAGATGTTGACGAGCAGCAGGATTCCGGCGATGACGGCGAAGGATCCGATCGAGAGGAAGAGCTCCGAGAACTGGCTGCCCGACCGGTCGGCCGCCTCGACCACGTCGCGCTTGCTGTCCACGACGTCCACGCCCTCGAGGCCCGCGATCCGCTCCCGGATCAGCGGGACGACCTCGTCGGTCGGCTCCTCGCCCTCGAAGACCCCGCCCTCGTTGGATACGAACGCCAGCGACGTGGGGGGCGAGGCCTCCAGGTCCGGCGGCGCGGCGGCCACCAGCTCCTCCAGGGTCCCGGGAGCCACGAAGACGTTGAAGCTCTCGGCGCTGAACTCGGTGGTGTACCCGGCGACCCCCAGGCGCGGGACGAGACCGGTGACGCGCAGCTCGCGCTCGCTCCCGTAGGCGAAGAGGGTGATCTCGTCGCCTCGCCCGACCTCGAGGTGCGCGGCGAGGTCCTCCGTGATGACGGCCTCGCCCTCGGCGGGCGTCGCCGCGCCGTCGAGGCCCGTCGCGGCGGGGTCGCCGCCGAACGAGCCGGCCTCCTCGAGGTCCATCTCCAGGACGAGCAGGCGGGGCTGGACGGCGACGTCGTCGGTGTCGATGCGGGCGGCGGCGGTGCCGGCGGCACGGATCGCGAAGGTCACGCCGTCCACGCGCGGCTCGTCCTCGAGGCCCTCCAGCGCTCGGCGGAGCGCGGGGAGGGACTCGGTCCCGAAGCCCGTGACCGTCTCGTCGATCGGGCCGAGCTGGGTCTCGGCGCTGGCCCGGATCGAGCTGTCGAGCGTGTCCCCGACGATGAACGACCCGGTGATGATCGCGGTCCCCAGGAGCGACCCGAGGACGACGAGAACCGTCTCCCCCGGCCGCCGGGCGATGGAGCGCAGCGCGAGGCGCCGCGGGACCGCGTGGCGGGCCGCGGTGACGATCGCGAGCAGGCCCAGGAGGCCGGCGAGGATCGCCAACGCCGGAACGTACGCGGGGTTCACGGGAGGGTCCCCGGCAGGAGGCCGGGGAGCGCCAGGGCAGCCGCGACCAAGAGCACGGCCACGAGGGCGAGACCCAGCCATGGCGGACGCCTCCTGCACGCCTGCCCCGTCAGCGGCCGCCTCCACCTCATGGCTGGGGCTCGTCCCCCACGATCTGGCCATCGTGCATGGAGACGATCCGCGACGCCGTCCGCGCGATCGCCAGGTCGTGCGTGACGAGGATCACCGTGAGGCCGTCCTCATTCAGGCGGCGCAGCAGCGTCATCACCTGCTCGGCGGTGACGCTGTCGAGGTTCCCCGTGGGCTCGTCGGCCCACACGATCGAAGGGCTCGCCGCGAGGGCCCGCGCGATCGCCACCCGCTGCTGCTCGCCTCCGGAGAGCTCGGGCGGGCGGTGGCTCAGGCGGTGGCCGAGGCCGACGAGCTCGAGCACGCTCTCGGCGCGGCGCCGGGCCTCCTTCGGCGGCACCCCGTTCAGCAGCAGCGGCAGCTCGACGTTCTCGGCCGCCGTGAACACCTGGATCAGGTTGAAGGCCTGGAACACGAAGCCCATCTCGCGGCCACGGAAGCTGGTGCGCACCCGGTCGGGCATCGAGTGGATCTCCTCGCCCGCGATGAAGACCTCGCCCTCGTCGATCTCGTCGAGGCCCGAGAGGCAGTTGAGGAGCGTGGTCTTGCCCGACCCGGAGGGGCCGACCACGGCCACCATCTCGCCGGGGTGCACGGTGAGGTCGAGGCCGCGCAGCGCCTGCACGTCGGCCGCCCCCGTGTGGTAGGTCTTCACGACCTTCCGAGCCTCCAGGATCGGCGAGGTCGGGTCGCTCATGCCGGAGGCAACCCTACAGGAAGGGCTCCGCGACGGAGGGGATGGAGGTGTGGGGCGGCGCGG
>DASUTW010000348.1:0-4840 GCA_036374395.1 Actinomycetota bacterium | reverse complement strand
CGCTCCATCGGACCCGATGGAGCGGTTCCGCCGCTGGTGGGAGGAGGCCCGCACCCTGCTGGGCGAGGAGGCCGACGTCATGGTCGTGGCCACCGCCGGGGCCGACGGCCGGCCCTCGGCCCGCAATGTGCTGCTCCGGGGCTTCGGCCCCGAGGGCTTCGTCTTCTACACGAACCTCCGCAGCCGGAAGGCCCGCGACCTCGCCGCCACCTCCTACGCCGCGCTGGCGCTCTACTGGCGTGACATCGGAAGGCAGGTGCGGGTCGAGGGCCCGGTCGAGCGGACGTCGCGCGACGAGGACGAGGCCTACTGGCGGACGCGACCGGTCGGGGCGCAGGTCGCGGCCTGGGTCTCGGCCCAGAGCGACCCGATCGTCAGCCGCGACGAGCTGGTCGTGGCTCACGACGAGGCACTCCGCCGCTTCGGGGAGGACGTGCCGCTCCCCGAACACTGGGGCGGCTACCGCGTGGTCCCCGAGGCGATCGAGTTCTGGCAGGGCCGCGAGCACCGCCTGCACGACCGCATCCGCTACGAGCGCCGCGGCGACGCCTGGACCGCCCACCGCCTGGCGCCGTAGCGGCCAGAGCACCGAGGGACCGGCGGGGGGGTTCCCCGCAGGTGTGGCCGGGATCGCGGTCACTCGGCCGGGATCGCGGTCACACTTGCGGGGCACCTCAGCGCACCAGACTGGCGACCGCCGACCATGTCAGACCCTCGTGATACAGGATGCCCATGACCCTCACCCCAGAGCAGTGGCGCGAGCTCGAGGCGATAGGCCTGCCACCGCTACCCGAGCCGCCGGCCCCACCCGGGCCGAGGGCCCTCGACGACGTCCTCGCGACCAGGACCCACGTGAAGGTCCTCCGCGTTCTCACGCTCGACCGCTCCTACAACTTCACCGCTCGAGGGCTCGCTCGCACCGCCGAGACCTCACGCACCCGCGCGCTTGACGTCGTTCGACATCTCGGTTCGATCGGGATGCTGATCGGCCACCACACGCACACCCACTCGATCTACCGGATCCGCGACACGCACCCCCTCACGCCGGCCCTGACCGTCCTCTTCGAGGTTGAGGCCGAGCTCGCTCACCGCAGTGAGGCTTAAGCCGACGCGTTCTCGCGGAGCCGGGCCTCGACGATCCGCTCGACCAGAGAGACGGGCACGGGCTCGTCGGCCGGCAGCCGGATCGTCCCCTTGCCCGAGAGGTACGGCTCGACCTCCGGGCCGAGCGCCTCCCTCACCCCCTCGGTGGCGGGGAACACGCTGTAGTGATCCTTGAACGCGGCGTACCACACGACGATCCGGCGACCCGACCTCACCGCGGGCATCTGATAGCTGATCGTCTCGGTCGCCCCCGGGACCACTGAGAGGATCGTCGCCCTGAGCTCCTCGAGATAGGCGCGAGCCACCCCCGGAAGGGAGGCCAGGTACTCCTCGACGCTCGCCGGCCCCGCCACTAGTCGAGCCGGCGGATCAGGCTCATCGCCTCGGCCCGGGTCCTCGCATCGCTCTTGAAGACGCCGCGCACCGCGGAGGTCACCGTCACCGACCCCGGCGCCCGGACCCCCCGCATCGTCATGCAGAGGTGCTCGGCCTCGATCACCACGAACACCCCGCGAGGCTTCAGCACCTTCTCGATCGTGTCCGCGATCTGCGTCGTCAGCCGCTCCTGGACCTGCGGCCGCTTGGCGAACACCTCCACCAGCCTGGCCAGCTTCGACAGCCCCGTGATCCGCCCGTCCTTCCCGGGGATGTAGGCCACGTGCGCCTTCCCCACCCACGGTACGAGGTGGTGCTCGCACATCGAGTAGAGCGGCATCTCGCGCACCATGACCATCTCGCTGTGACCTGCCTCGAACGTGACGTCAAGCACCACTTCGGGGTCCTGGCGCATCCCCGCGAAGATCTCGCGGTACATCGCCGCCACGCGGCGGGGGGTCTCCTTCAGCCCGTCTCGGCCGGGGTCCTCGCCGATGGCCTCGAGCAGGCGCTCGACGGCCTCCTCGGCCTTCCGCTCGTCGAACTCGGGCATCAGCTCCGGCGGCCGCCGCCGGGGCTTCGGCGGAACGCGGCGATCCCGGCGCCCCGCTCGCCGTTCTTCCGGCCCCCGCCCCGCACGCCCTTCAGGATCTCGGCCACCTCGTCCTTGTCCAGCGTCTCCCGCTCCATCAGGGCCTCCGCGAGCCCGTCGAGCTTCTTGCGGTTCCGCTTCAGCGTGGCCAGCGCCTCGTCGTGCGCCTCGTCGATCAGGCGCCGCACCTCGGTGTCGATCTCGAACGCGACCTGGTCGGAGTAGTCGGGGGTGTGGGCGATGTCCTTGCCCAGGAACACCTCGTGCTGGCGCTGACCCAGCGTGATCGGCCCCAGCAGGTCCGACATCCCGAACTCCGTCACCATCCGTCGCGCCAGCTTCGAGGCCTTCTGGAGGTCGTCGTTGGCCCCCGTCGTGATGTCCCCGAAGACCAGCTGCTCGGCCACGCGGCCGCCCAGCCCGTAGGCGAGCTGACCCAGCAGCTCCGACCGCGTGTTGAGCATCCGGTCCTCGGTGGGGAGGACGAGCGTGTAGCCGCCGGCCCGCCCCCGCGGGATCACGGTGACCTTGTGCACCGGGTCGACGTCCGGGTGGGCGAACCCCACGAGCGCGTGGCCCGCCTCGTGGTAGGCGATCACCCGCTTCTCCTTGTCCGAGATGAGACGAGTCTTCTTCTCCGGGCCCATCAGCACCCGGTCGATCGCCTCCTCCAGCTCGGCCTTGGAGATGCGCTCCTTGCCCCTGCGCGCGGCGAGGAGCGCCGCCTCGTTCATGAGGTTGGCCAGGTCGGCCCCGGTGAACCCGGGCGTCTGCTTCGCGATGTCGTCCAGGCTCACGCCCTTGGCCAGGGGCTTGCCCCGGGCGTGGACCGCGAGGATGCCCTTGCGCCCGTTGAGGTCCGGGTAATCGACCACGATCTGGCGGTCGAAGCGACCCGGGCGCAGGAGCGCCGGGTCGAGGATGTCGGGACGGTTCGTGCCCGCCATCAGGATCACGCCAGTCCGCGCGTCGAACCCGTCCATCTCGACCAGCAGCTGGTTCAGCGTCTGCTCGCGCTCGTCGTGGCCGCCCCCGAGGCCCGCGCCGCGGTGCCTTCCCACGGCGTCGATCTCGTCGATGAACACGATGGCCGGGGCGGCCTCCTTCGCCTGCTGGAAGAGATCGCGGACGCGCGCGGCCCCGACGCCCACGAACATCTCAACGAAGTCAGATCCCGAGATGGAGAAGAACGGCACGCCGGCCTCCCCGGCCACGGCCCGGGCCAGCAGGGTCTTCCCCGTCCCCGGCGGGCCGAACAGGAGGACCCCCTTGGGGATCCTCGCCCCCATCGCCTCGAACTTCTTGGGGTTCTCCAGGAACTCCTTCACCTCCTGGAGCTCCTCGATCGCCTCCTCGACTCCGGCCACGTCCTCGAACGTGGTCTTGGGCATGTCCTTCGTGACCTGGCGGGCCTTGGCCCTGCCGAACGACATCACCCGGGAGCCGCCCCCGCCGCCGCTCTGCTGGACGAAGATCCAGACGATCAGCCCGAAGATCAGGAGGAGTGGGAGGAAGTTCAGGATGCGGACGAACACGGGGTCGGGCTGGGGGTTCGCGGACACCTCGACCCCGCTCCGCTGGAGGGTCTCCAGCAGGTCGTCGCCGTACTCGCCGAGGTAGGGAGCCGTGTACCGCTCGCCGCTCGCCAACTCACCCTCGACCCGCTGGTCGCGCTCCATGAACTCGGCGGAGACGACGGCCCCCTCGCCGGCCAGGCTCTCCAGCTCGGTCACGGAGAGCTCGGCGGCCTCGGGGCTCCGGTCCCCCATCCACAGGAAGAGCCACAGCGCGCCGAGGACCAAGATCAGGTAGAGCACCGGCCCTCGGAAGGGGCGACGGGGCTTCATGTCGGTCGGGGGTCTCCTTCGTTCCATCCAGGGGCGGGGCCGATCGGTGCGGCGATGGTAGCACAGGGCCTCTCGAACGGAGCCGGCCCCCGGGGCTGGACGGACCGCCCCAACGGCGGTACAAATCGCCCATGGGCCTCCTGCGGATCCGGGACCTCCGGATCGTCCTGCTCGCCTACGGACTCTCGGCATTCGGAGACTACCTGGCGCTCATCGCCCTTACGCTGCGCATCAAGGACCTCACCGAGTCCGGGCTGGCGGTGTCGGCGCTCCTGGTGGCGGGGATCCTCCCGCTCGTCGTGCTGGGTCCCCTGGCCGGGCACGTCGTGGACCGGCTCGAGCCGACCCGCGTCCTCACGTTCGGCGCGCTGATCCAGGCGGGGCTGGCGTTCGCCCTGGTCTTCGCCGAGGAGCCGTGGCTGATCATCACCCTCTTCTTCCTGCTGAGCACGGGCTTCGCGCTCAGCCAGCCCGGGATCTTCGCCATGACGCCGTGGATCGTGGGCGAGGACAACACCACCGAGGCCAACGCGTACCTCGAGGTCTCGAGGTGGGCCGGAGCCGCGATCGGCCCGATCGTGGCCGGGGTCATCTCGCATACCTGGGGCTCGGACGCCGCGCTCCTCCTGAACGCGCTGACGTTCCTGGCGGTGGGCCTGGCCATGCCTCTCCTCCGGGTCCGGAGGGCCGCCGACGCGACGCCGCCGGCCACGCCCGAGCGGGCCCGCGACGGCGTCGTCTTCATCGGCCGCGACCCGATCCTCCGCGTGGTGGTGGTGGCGATCACGCTGATGGTCGTCTTCTCGGCGATCGACAACGTGGCCGAGGTCTTCTTCGCCAAGGACGTGCTGGAGGCGGGCGACCTCGGGTACAGCGGCCTGGTGACGGCGTGGACCCTGGGGATGGTGATCGGGGCCACCGG
>DASUTW010000347.1:0-3641 GCA_036374395.1 Actinomycetota bacterium | reverse complement strand
CGGGTCGGCCTCCACGCGAGCCGGGCGGGGCGCGGTCGCCGCCGCCCACTCCGGGTCCTTCAGCCCGTGCCCGGTCAGCACGCACACGGCCGTCCTCCCTCGCTCCAGCCGATCCAGGGCCGAGACCTGCAGCAGCCCCGCCACCGACGCCGCCGAGGCCATCTCGCAGAAGATCCCCTCGCGGGCCAGGCGCCGGTACGCCTCCAGGATCTGCCGGTCGGTCACCGCCTCGATCGCCCCGCCCGACTCGGCGGCGGCCTTCTCGGCCCCCTCCCACGAGGCCGGGTTCCCGATCCGGATCGCGGTGGCGATCGTCGTCGGCTTCGGCACCGGCTCGCCGCGCACGATGGGCGCGGCCCCCGCCGCCTGGAACCCCAGCATCGCCGGCGGCTCGGCGATCAGCCCGTCGGCCGCGTACTCGCCGTAGCCCCGCCAGTGGCTCGTGATGTTGCCCGCGTTCCCCACCGGGAGCAGGTGGTAGTCGGGCGCCCGGCCCAGCGCGTCGCACACCTCGAAGGCGAGGGTCTTCTGCCCCTCGATCCGGTCGGGGTTCACGGAGTTGACGAGCGTGACCGCGCTGCCGTCGGCCAGCTCCCGCACGACGGTCAGCGCCTCGTCGAAGCTTCCGTCGATCTCCAGGATCCGCGCGCCGTGCACCAAGGCCTGGGCCAGCTTCCCGGAAGCCACGCGCCCCCGCGGCACCAGCACCCCGCAGGTCATCCCGGCCCGCGCCGCGTAGGCCGCCGCCGAGGCGCTCGTGTTGCCGGTGGAGGCGCAGACCACCGCCTCGGCCCCCTGCTCCAGCGCCCGCGAGATCGCCACCGTCATCCCCCGGTCCTTGAAGGATCCCGTGGGGTTGGCGCCCTCGTACTTCAGGTAGACCTCGCAGCCGGTCTCCTCAGAGAGCGAGGGCGAGTGGAGCAGCGGCGTGCCTCCCTCCCCGAGCGTCACGATCGGCGTGGCGCTCGTCACCGGGAGCCGGTCGCCGTACTCGAAGACGATGCCCCGCCAGGGCGCCGCCATCAGCCCTCGCCCTCGACGCGCATGACGCTCCGCACCTCGTGCACGACGTCGAGCCCGCGCAGCCCGTCCACCGTCCGTCGCAGGGCGCCCTCGTTCGCGCGATGGGTGATCATCACGATCAGCGCCTCCTCGCCCGTCCCCTCCTGCCACACGCTGCGGATCGAGACCCCCTCCTCGCCGAAGACCCCGGCGATGCGGGCCAACACCCCCGGCCGGTCCACCACCGCGAGCAGGAGGTAGAACCGCCCCTCGCTCTCCTCGATCGACAGGATGCGCCGCTCCCGGTAGCACGTGCATCCCACCTGCCGACCGCCGCTCCGGGCCACGTCCACGAGGTCCCCCACGACGGCCACCGCGGTGGGCTCGCCCCCCGCGCCCCGCCCGTAGAACATCAGCTCCCCGACGTTCGGCCCCTCCACGAAGACCGCGTTGAAGCTCTCGCGGACGGCGGCCAGCGGGTGGTCGGTCGGCAGCATGGCGGGGTGCACGCGGACGGCCACGTCGTCTCCGTCGAGCTCGGCCACAGCCAACGGCTTCACCACGTAGCCGAGCTGCTCGGCGAAAGCCACGTCCTCCCGGCTCACCCCGCCCACCCCCTCGCGGGCCACGTCGTCCGCGACCACGCGCGAGTTGAAGGCGATCGAGGCGAGGATCGCGCACTTCGCGGCCGCGTCGAGCCCCTCGACGTCGGCGGTGGGGTCGGGTTCCGCGAAGCCCTGCTCGACCGCGAGGCCGAGCGCCTCGTCGAACGACATGCCGTCCTCGTGCATCCGGGTCAGCACGAAGTTCGTCGTCCCGTTGACGATCCCGGTGACGCGGGCCACGCGCTCGCCCGCCAGCGACTCCTTCAGCGGACGGATCAGCGGGATGCCCCCGCCCACGGCGGCCTCGAAGCGCAGGTCCACGCCCGCGCTCTCGGACGCGGCGAAGAGATCGCGGCCGCTCGAGGCCAGCAGCTCCTTGTTCGCCGTCACGACGTGCTTGCCCTTCTCGAGCGCGCGCAGGACCAGGTCGAGGGCGGGATCCATCCCGCCCATCACCTCGATCACGGCCTCGACGTCGGGGTCGTCCACCACGGAGCGCAGGTCGTCCGTGAAGCGATCGGCGGGCACGGGGACGTCGCGCTCGCGCCGGGGGTCCCGCACGCCCACGCGGGCCACCTCGATGCGGCACCCGCCCCGCTCGGCGATGTCCTCGGCGTGCTCGTCCAGGAGGCGCAGGGTCGCGGCGCCCACCGTGCCGCAGCCGAGGAACCCGACCGTCAGGGTCCTCACACCCATCGGGCCATCACCACCTCGTCCTCGTAGCCGTACGACTTCCTCGTGTGGCCCCGGAAGACGCCCTCCTCGACGAACCCGAACTTCCGGTAGAGCGCGATCGCGGAGGCGTTGTGGGGGAAGACGGAGAGGCTCAGCTTCTCCACGCCCATCTCGCGGGCCCAGCGGATCGCCTCGGACATCAGCGCGGAGCCAACCCCGCGGCCCCGGTGGTCGCGGCGGACCGACATCCCGATCGCCGCCACATGGCGGAGGGCGGGCACGGACTCCCGGGAGATCCCGAGGTGCGCCACGACCTTGCCGTCCTCCAGCGCCACGATCTCGGCGCCGTCGGACGTCCACGACCGGCGGAGCCGGGCGCGGTAGGGCCAGGCGGAGGGGGCCACCCGGTCCGTCCGGATGAAGCGCCCCTCGGCCGCGACCTCGGTCACGAGGTCCATCACGCCGCGAGCGTCCCGGGCCCGGGCCGGGCGGACCTCGATCCCCGGGGGGGCCGGGGCGCGGTCGGTGGGGGGCGGCCCCACGTCGAGCCGGGCCAGGTCCCCGAGCTCCTCCCTCCGGAGGATCGGGCGGGCCTCCCCGTCGCCGCCCACCAGCACCACGGCGGGGCGCCCCACCTTGTTGTAGGTGCTGGCCATCGCGTACTCGTAGGCCCCCGTGGAGGCGAAGGCCACGAGGTCGCCGCGCCTCAGGTCCTCGGGGAGGGTGGCGTCGCGTGCGAGCACGTCGCCCGACTCGCAGTGGCGGCCGACGATCGTGACCTCGGCCGGCTCGGCCGTGCTCGCACGCGACGCCACCCCCACCGTGTACCTTGCGTCGTACAGCGCGGGCCGGATGTTGTCGGACATGCCGCCGTCCACCGCCACGTACGTCCGGATGCCGGGCACCTCCTTGATGGATCCCACCCGGTACAGGGTGCAGGCGGCCGAGGACGAGATCGCGCGGCCAGGCTCCGCGATCAGCGTGGGGACCGGCAGGCCTCGCTCCTCGCACCCCCAGGCCAGCGCCTCGCGCACCGGCTCCGCGATCTCGGCGGGTGCCGGCACCTCCTCGTCCGTGTATCGGGCCCCCATCCCCCCGCCGAGATCGAGCAGCGCGGCCTCGAACCCCGCGTCGTCCCTGGCCTCCCGCAGGAAGTCCAGGGCCACCTCCAGCGCCCCGAGGTAGGGAGCGCGGTCCAGGAGTTGCGACCCCACGTGGGCGTGGATCCCCCGCACGTCGAGGTGGTCCGCGGCCAGCGCACGCTTCAGCGCGCTCCCGGCCATCCCCCCGGCCACCGGCGTCCCGAACTTCGTGTCGGGAGCCCCCGTCACCACGTACTCGTGGCTCGAGACCTCGATC
>DASUTW010000346.1:0-3438 GCA_036374395.1 Actinomycetota bacterium | reverse complement strand
GTGGACGGCCAGGAGCGACCCGAGCCCGAGCTGCTTGAGGAGACCTGCCCC
Source organism: Actinomycetota bacterium (assembly GCA_036374395.1). Lineage (GTDB taxonomy): Bacteria > Actinomycetota > UBA4738 > UBA4738 > CALAEC01 > DASUTW01. The sequence continues at coordinate 3,387 of DASUTW010000346.1, read as the reverse complement.
GAGTGCGGCAAGCAGCTCGTGAAGCGGTGGGGGCGGTACGGGCCGTTCATCGGCTGCTCCGGCTACCCGGACTGCCGCTACATCAAGCGGGAGGAGAAGAAGACCGGCGTGACGTGCCCCAAGTGCGGGGAGGGCGAGCTGATCGAGAAGAGGGCCCGCCGCCGGCGCGGCAACGTCTTCTACGGCTGCAACCGCTACCCAGACTGCGACTTCACCGTCGGCCAGCGGCCGCTGACCGAGCCCTGCCCTGAGTGCGGCGCGCTGATGACCGCGCAGAAGGACGGCAGCGGGAAGTGCCAGAACGGGCACGTGATCGAGGGGGCGGCGGAGCGCTCGGCCCCCGGGAGCGAGGAGAAGGAGCCGGAGGCCTCCGGCTCCGGGTCGGCGGAAGCGGGCTAGGTTGGTCGACTACGCCGACGAGATCGCGGCGCTTCGGGGCACGAAGCCCGCGACCTTCGGCAGCCTCTTCAGGAACCGATCGTTCTTCCGCCTGTGGCGGGCGATGCTCGTCTCCTCGCTGGGGGACTGGACCGGCTTCGTCGCGATCACGGCCCTGGTCACCCGGATCGGGGGCCCCCGCGCCGGCTACGCCGTCACCGGCGTCATGCTGGCACGTCTGCTCCCTTCGCTGATCTTCGGGCCCGTGGCGGGGGTCTTCGTCGATCGCTTCGACCGCAGGAAGCTGATGGTGATCGCCGACATCGGCCGGGGGGCCGGGTACGTGTCGATGGCCTTCGTCAGCGAGCTGTGGCTGATCTACGCGCTCTCGTTCTCGGTGGAGTGCCTCTCGCTGCTGTGGACCCCGGCCCGTGACGCGAGCATCCCGAACATCGTGTCCCGGCGGCAGCTCTCCAACGCCAATTCGATGGGGTTGTTCACCTCGTACGGGACGCTTCCCCTCGGGGGGATCCTCTTCACCGCGCTCACCGCGCTGGCGACCGGCATCGGAGGCGTGATCGAGTACTTCGGGGACCGGCCCGAGTCGTTGGCGCTGCTGCTCAACAGCGTCACGTTCGCCTTCTCCGCGTGGATGATCTGGGGTCTCCAGCTCCCGGAGCGGAGCCGTCGGGCCCAGGGCAGGCTGCGCCCGGCGCAGGCCTGGGACGACCTGCGGGAGGGGATCCGGTTCCTCCGCGACCACGCCTTCCAGCGGACGATGACGATCGGGGTGGTGCTGGCCTTCACCGGCGTGGGGTCCGTGATGGCGCTCGGCCCGATCTTCGCCCAGAACACGCTGGGAGCGGGCCAGGCGGGGTGGGGGATCCTCGTGACGTCGGTGGGGCTCGGCCTCGCGGCGGGGATGATCTCGGTCGGGCTCGTCGAGCGTGTGGTCGACAAGGAGACCCTCTTCCCCCTGGCGATGATCGGAGCGGCCGGGCTGCTGGTGGTGCTGTCGCTGATGCCGAACATCGCGCTGGCCGCGATGTTGACGGCGGTGATGGGGTCGGTGGCAGGGCTGGCGTGGGTCGCGGGTTACACCCTTCTCCACGAGAATGTGGGCGATGAGTTCCGAGGCCGGACCTTCGCCACGCTCACGATCCTGTCGAGGCTCGGTCTCCTCGCCTCGCTGGCGGGCTTCCCCGCGCTGGCCCAGACGATCGGCGACTACTCGATCGGGATCGGCGAGGCCGAGATCGATCTGGCCGGCACGCGTCTGGCCCTGTGGGTCGGTGCGGCCGTCGTCCTGGCGGGCGGCGTGAGCGCACGGAGGGGGCTCCGACGGGGACGGCGCTCTAGGGCGCAGCCGCTCCAGCTCCGCCCACATCTCCGACGCGGCGAGCGGCCGGGGACCTTCATCGTCTTCGAGGGGGTGGAGGGATCCGGCAAGGGCACGCAGGTCGAGCTGGCGAAGGACTTCCTCGAGGGCGAGGGGTACGAGGTCCTGGTCACCCGGGAGCCGGGCGGGACGCCGCTGGGAGAGGGGCTCCGGGAGGTGCTGCTGGGCGACCAGCCGCTCGACGCGAGGGCCGAGGCGCTGCTCTTCGCCGCCGGCCGGGCCCAGCACGCGGTGGCCGTGATCCGCCCGGCGCTGGAGAAGGGCAGGGTCGTCCTGTGCGACCGGTACGTGGATTCCTCGCTCGCCTATCAGGGGGTGGGGCGCGATCTGGGGGAGCAGGACGTCCTCGCGCTCTCGGCCTGGGCCACGCAGGGGCTCTTCCCCGACCTCGTGATCCTGCTCAACATTGATCCCGAGGAGGGCCTGGAGCGGTCGGGGGGCGACGATCGCTTCGAGTCCGAGGGAGACGAGTTCCACGAGAAGGTGGCCCAGGCCTACCTCCGGATCGCCGACGAGCACCCCGAGCGAGTCGTCGTGGTGGACGCGCTGGGGACGCCGGAGGAGGTCCAGGGGCGGGTGCGCGACGCGATCCGGCGCTTCCTGAAGGGGCAGGAGGAGGCGTGAGCGAGGTCCCGGTCCTGGGCTCCGTGCCGGGGCAGGACGAGGCGATCGCGTTCCTGGAGCGGGCGGCGGGGCGCCCCGGCCACGCCTACCTGTTCGCGGGGCCCGAGGGGTCGGGGAAGAAGCTCGCCGCCGCGGCCTTCACCGCCGCGCTCCTGTGCGAGCGGGGAGGCTGCGGCAAGTGCCGGGACTGCCGCCTGGCGCTGGAGGACCGCCACCCCAACGTGGCGGTGCTCGAGCCGGAGGGCCGGGACATCCGCGTGGGTGAGGGGACGGACGACTTCGGGACGGCCCGGTGGCTCGTGGCCCGCGCCCACCGAACGGCGCCCGAGCCGGGGAGGAAGGTGTTCCGGATCGAGCAGGCCGATCGGATGACCGAGGAGGCGGCCGACGTCCTGCTGAAGGTGGTCGAGGAGCCGCCGCCAGAGACGGTGTTCCTCCTTATGTCGGCGCGGCCCCACGAGCTGACCGAGACGATCCGCTCGCGGTGCCAGACGGTGGCGTTCCATCCGCTGGCGGAGGCGTTCGTGGTGGAGACGCTCACAGCGGAGGGTGTGAGCGAGGGGCGGGGGATGCTCGCCTCGCGTCTGGCCGGGGGGAACGTGGGCCGGGCCCGCCGGATCGCCCGCGATCCCGAGGGCCTCTCGTTCCGCGATGAGGCCCTTGCCGCGCTGCGCGAGGTCGGGGGGGACCCGCGGGGGGCGCTGGCCGGGGCCCAGCGGCTCGTGGACGCCGCGGCCGACTACAAGAAGGGGCTGAGCCGCGTGCTCGACGAGGAGCTGGAGCCGCTGCTCGACGAGGAGACGGGCCGGGTGGCCGAGCAGTTCCGGGGGCTGGCCAGGCGGATCGACGAGCGCCACAAGCGGAGGGAGCGGAGGGCGGAGCGGGAGTTCCTCGACTGGTCCCTGCTCGCCCTCGAGGCCTGGTACCGGGACGCCCTGCTGATCTCGACCGGCGGAGACCCCTCGTGGGTGATCAACATGGATCTC
>DASUTW010000345.1:0-2755 GCA_036374395.1 Actinomycetota bacterium | reverse complement strand
CCCGAGCTGGCCGCGGCGCTCGACGCGATGTCGGAGCGACTGCTGGACCTCCACCGCCGGCAGGTGCCGGTGCCTTGGGAGGACGAGCGCGACGGCGTCCGGTTCGGCGAGACCGTGCGCCCGGTGTGGGCCGCGGGCTGCTACGTGCCCGGAGGGCGGGCGGCGTACCCCTCGAGCGTGCTGATGACGACGGCGCCCGCGCGCGCCGCGGGGGTGGAGCGGGTGGTCCTCTGCCCCCCGCCGGCCCAGGACGGGAGCGTCCCCGACGCGGTGCTGTACGCGGCGCGCGCGGGCGCCGCCCACGAGGTCTTCCGGATCGGTGGCGCCCAGGCCATCGGGGCGATGGCCTTCGGGACCGAGACCGTGCCCGCCGTGGACACGATCGCCGGTCCCGGGAACGTGTGGGTCACGGCGGCGAAGCGGGAGGTGATGGGGACGGTGGGTGTGGACGCCCTGGCCGGCCCCACCGAGCTGGCGATCGTGGCGGACGGGACGGCCGACCCGTCCGTGCTCGCCGTGGACCTCGTCGCGCAGTGCGAGCACGACCCGATGGCCCGCACCACGCTGATCGCGCTGGATCCGGGTCTCCCGGGCGCGATCGAGGGCCCCTTGGCGGCCGAGCTCGAGGCCAGCCCGCGGGGCGAGGTCGTCCGCGCGGCGCTGGAGCACGCGGTGGCGGTGCTGGCTCCCGACGAGGACGCGGCCGCCTCGGTGGTGGACGCCCTCGCCCCCGAGCACCTCCAGGTGGTGACGGGCGACCCGCGAGGGTTCCTGTCACGAGTGCGCTCCTACGGCGCCGCGTTCCTCGGGCCCCACACAGCCGTCACGCTGGGCGACTACGGCGTGGGCTCGAACCACGTCCTGCCCACGATGGCCACGGCCCGGTTCGCCTCCGGCCTGCGGGCGGCCCACTTCGTGACGGTGTCCTCGTGGACGCAGGCCTCGCCGGAGGGGGCCGCGCGGTTCGGGCCCGAGGTCGAGGCCGTGGCCAGGGCGGAGGGCCTGGACGCCCACGCCAGGGCCAGCGAGGTGCGCCGATGACGAAGCCGCCCCTCCGCCCCGACCTGCACTCGCTCTCCGCCTACCTGGCGCCCCAGATCGACGCGCCGGTGCGTCTCAACACCAACGAGTGCCCCTATCCTCCGGCCGAGGCGTTCGCCCGAGAGCTGGGAGAGGTCGTGGCGCGCACCCCATTCCACCGCTACCCCGACCGCGACGCGACGGCGCTGCGGAAGGCCCTGGCCGAGCTCACCGGCCACCCGGTCGAGGGGGTTTGGGCCGCGAACGGCTCCAACGAGGTGATCCAGCACCTGTGCCTGGCCTACGGCGGCCCCGGGCGCGCCGCCATGGTGTTCGAGCCGACGTACTCGCTCCACCGGCTGATCCCCCGCATGGTCGGGATGGAGATCGTCGAAGCGAGGCTGGGCGACGGCTTCCTGCTCGACGAGCGGGCGGTCGAGTCCGTGGCCGACCGCCGGCCCTCGATCGTGTTCGTGTGCTCGCCGAACAACCCCACGGGGAACGCCCAGCCGGCCGACCTGGTCGCGCCGCTGTGCGAGGCGACGGACGGCCTCGTGATCGTGGACGAGGCCTACGGGGAGTTCGGCGGCGCCACGGCGCAGGGGCTGGTCACGGAGCGTGACAACCTCGTGGTCGCGCGGACCTTCTCCAAGGCGTTCTCCATGGCCGCCGCCCGGTTGGGGTACGCGCTGGCGCCGGCGGCGATCGTGGAGGACCTGGCGAAGGTGCGGCTCCCTTACCACCTCTCCTCGCTGACCCAGGCGGCGGGCGAGGTGGCTCTGCGCCACCTGGAGGAGGCCCGCGCCCTCCTCGACAGGATCCGCGAGCAGCGCGACCGGATCCTGGCCGAGCTCGGGAGCATCGAGGGCGTGGAGGTCTTCTCGTCCGACGCCAACTTCGTGCTGTTCAGAACCGAGGTGGAGGCGGAGGCCCTTTGGCGGGCCCTGCTCGACCGGGGCGTGCTCGTCCGCGACGTCTCCGCGTACCCTGGGCTGGAGCGGTGCCTGCGGGTGACGGCGGGCACCCCCGAGGAGACGGGGGCCTTCCTGGAGGCCCTGCCCGAGGCCCTGGAGGAGGTCGCGTGACGCGAGCGGCGAAGGTCGAGCGGAAGACGAAGGAGACGAGCATCCGGATCACTCTGGCCGTGGACGGCTCCGGCGACAGCAGCGCGGAGACCGGCCTGCCCTTCTTCGACCACATGCTCGAGCAGCTGGGGAAGCACGCCCGCTGGGATCTGGAGGTCAGGGCCGAGGGCGATCTCGAGGTGGACGCCCATCACACCGTCGAGGACGTGGGACTCGGGCTGGGGCAGGCCCTGCGGGAGGCGCTGGGCGACAAGGTGGGGATCCGCCGGTTCGGCAGCGCGGCGGTCCCGCTGGACGAAGCGCTGGTCGAGGTGGCGCTGGACCTCTCCGCGCGGCCCTATGTCGTGCACGAGGTGCCGGTGCCCGCCGAGATGATCGGGACCTACGACCCCGGGCTGACGCAGGACTTCGTGCAGGCCTTCGCCACCGAGGCCGGGATGACGATCCACTGCCGGCTGATCTCGGGCCGCAGCCCGCACCACGTCGCCGAGGCCGAGTTCAAGGCGATCGCGGTGGCGCTGCGCAGCGCGTGCGAGGAGATCGGCGGGGGGACGCCGTCCACGAAGGGGTCCCTGTGACCACCTCGGTGGCGATCCTCGACTACGGCTTCGGGAACCTGAGGTCCGTCCAGCGCGCGGTGGAGCGCGTCG
>DASUTW010000344.1:0-4342 GCA_036374395.1 Actinomycetota bacterium | reverse complement strand
GGCGGCGATCGCGCCCCGCCCGGCTCGCGTGGAGGCCGACCCCGGCGCGGTCGCCGCCGCCCTGGGGCTCTAGGGGGATGCGCCTCACGGTCCGCGTCCCGGCCACCGCAGCGAACCTCGGCCCGGGCTTCGACGCCCTCGCCCTCGCCCTCGGCCTCCACAACGAGGTCGTCTGCGAGACGTCCGCGGAGCCCGCCGTCGAGGTCTCGGGCGAGGGCGCCGGCGAGCTCCCCGAGGACGCCTCCAACCTCATCTTCCGGTCCATGGCCTTCGTGGCCCGGGAGGCGGGCGGCTCGCTTCCCTCCCTCCGGCTCCGGTGCCGCAACGAGATCCCGCTGGAGCGGGGCCTGGGTTCCTCGGCCTCCGCGGTGGTGGCCGGGGTCCTGCTGGCCGACCGGCTCCTGGGCGCGGGCCTCGATCCCGACCGGCTCCTGGGGCTGGCGGTGGACGTCGAGGGCCACCCCGACAACGTCGCGGCCTGTCTCCGCGGAGGCGGCGTGATCGCGTACCTCTCCCGCGACGGCTGGCGCGCCGAGCGCCTCGAGCCCCATCCCGACCTCGCGCCGGTCGTCCTGATCCCGGAGGGGGAGCGGGTCCCGACCCAGGACGCCCGCCGCGACCTGCCCCTCGATGTGCCGCTGCGCGACGCGGCCTTCAATCTCGGCCGATCGGCCCTGGCCGTCCGCGCGCTGACCCACGACCCTGCGCTGCTCCACGAGGCCCTCGAGGACCGGCTCCACCAGGCTCGCCGGCTGGAGCTCGCGCCCGGCGCTCGGGCGTTGTTCCGCGACCTGCGGGACGCCGAGATCCCCGCGTGTGTGGCCGGGGCCGGCCCCACGATCCTGGCCTTCGAGGGTCTGGGCGGCCCGATCCCCGAGCTCGGCCCGGGCTGGCGCGTGGAGCGTCCCGGGGTGCCTTCGGGGGGCGCCTCGATCGCGGAGGCCTGAGCGCTTGTTCCGGGCGCAGGTCCTCTTTACACTCCCGCGGAGATGACCTCCGGCCCGGAGTTACCCGACTCCCCCCGCTTCCAGGACGCCCTCGAGCGCATCCTGAACGAGGGCGCGCCCGAGATCGTCACCGACCTGCCGGGCAAGGTGCTGGCCACGAAGGAGGGGCCGACCTTCCTCTACGCCGACTCCGAGGGGCACCTCGACGACCGGCAGGAGCTCGGCCTGGGCTTCTACCACCTCGACACGAGGTTCCTCTCCTACTTCCGCTTCAAGCTGTCGGGGCGCGACCCGATCCTGCTCTCCTCGTCGGCCGAGCGCGCGTACATGGCCCACATCGACATGACGAACCCCGCGCTCTACGACGCCGACGGGCGGGTGGCGGCCGCCCAGCAGAGCCTCAACGTCCGGCGGATCCGCGCCGTCGGCGACCGCCTCTTCGAGAAGACGAGGATCAAGAACTACAACGCCCGGACGGTGGAGGTGGACGTCACGTACACGTTCGGCGCCGACTTCGCCGACATCTTCGAGGTCCGGGGGCTGCGCCGGGAGCGGCGCGGGCACCACGAGCCTCCCAAGGCCGAGGGCCGTTCGATCTCGTTCTCGTACGTAGGGGAGGACGACGTGCAGAGGACGACGCGCATCGCGTTCGGGGCCGAGCCCGACCGGATGGAGGTGCGGGGCGACGTCGTGGAGGCCACGTTCGGGCTCCGCATCCCGTCGGGCGAGACCCGGGTCCTGTCCCTGCAGGTCGAGCCGATCGTGGGACCGGGTCGCGAGCTGCCGGAGCGCGACTACGACCCCACGATCCACGAGCTGCGGCGCTCCTACGAGTCGTGGGAGCGTGAGTCCACCAGGATCCGCGCCGACAACGAGCTCTTCAACGAGCTGCTCCGTCGCGGGCTCCGGGACCTGCGAGCCCTCTGGATGAGCGCCGACGGCGGGGCGACCCTGGCGGCCGGCATCCCCTGGTACGTCTCGCCGTTCGGCCGCGACGCGCTCATCACCTCGCACCAGCTCCTGATGGTGAATCCGCAGCTGGCCCGCGACACGCTGACGCTGCTGGCGTCGCTCCAGGCCCGGGACCGGGACGACTGGCGGGACGCGGAGCCCGGGAAGATCCTCCACGAGATGCGTCGGGGCGAGCTGGCCGGGGCCGGCCTGATCCCGCACACGCCCTACTACGGCTCGGTGGACTCGACGCCGTGGTTCCTGATCCTCCTGGCCCAGTACCACCGATGGACGGCCGACACCGAGCTCGTCCGCGAGCTGATGCCGGCGGCCGAGGCCGCGCTGGCCTGGATCGACGACCACGGCGACCTGGACGGGGACGGCTTCGTCGAGTACCTGCGCCGCTCGGACCGGGGCCTGGAGAACCAGGGCTGGAAGGACTCGTGGAACTCGGTCGTGCACCGCGACGGGACGCTGGCCAAACCCCCGATCGGCCTCGTCGAGGTGCAGGCCTACGTGTACATGGCGAAGGTCCGGATGGCCGGCCTCTTCGCCTCGCTCGGCGACCACGCCCGGGCGGTCGCTCTCCGCGACGAGGCCACCGTCCTCCGGAAGCGATTCAACGACGAGTTCTGGATGGAGGACGAGGCGTACTTCGCCGAGGCGCTCGACGGGAAGAAGCGCCAGGTGCGGGCCATCACGTCGAACCCGGGGCACGCCCTCTACTGCGACGCCGTGGAGCCGGCGAAGGCCGAGGCCATCGCCCAGCGGCTCTTCGCCCCCGACATGTTCTCGGGGTGGGGGATCCGGACGCTGAGCAAGTCGGAGCGGGCCTACAACCCGATGAGCTACCACAACGGCTCGGTCTGGCCTCACGACAACGCGCTGATCGCGGCGGGGCTGAAGCGCTACGGTTTCGTGGAGGCCACGAACCGGGTAGCCACCGCGATGTTCGAGGCCGCGATCACGATGGACTACATGCGCCTGCCCGAGCTCTTCTGCGGGTTCGTGCGGCGGTCGCCGAACCGGCCCGTCCAGTACCCGGTGGCGTGCTCGCCGCAGGCCTGGGCGGCCGGCGCCCCGTTCCTCCTCCTCCAGGCGATGCTCGGGGTCTCGGCTCGGGCCGACGAGAACCTGCTCACGATCAACAAGCCGCATCTCCCGCGGTGGCTGAACGAGGTCGAGCTGCGGAACCTCCGCGTGGGGAAGAGCACGCTCTCGCTGACGTTCCGCCGCGAGGGCGAGGTCACCGCCTTCACGCTGGCCTCCAAGGAGGGCGACGTCCGCGTCGTCATGGAGGAGTAGGGGGGGATCCTCCATCGGCCATCGAACCGCTGGTCGGTTCGAAGCGTCTGACCGGTATGGGATCGCTCCTCCGGATGAGCCCGGTCCTGCTGGCGCTGATGGCCGTTGCCGGCTGCTAAGGAGCTCTGGAGTCCCCTCGTCCTCTGGCGGCCCCGACCGCCCAGCAGGGAAGTCCATCACCGGCGCCAGGCTACCTGCCGGCAGGGGAACGCTGGGCTCCGCCCACGTATGCTGCCGGCGATCGGACGGTCATGCCGGTGATCTTCCCCGAGGGCACCAGGGCGGAGCTCGTTTATCCATCGCACCTTCGACTCGAAGAGCTCGCCGTCAACCCGGATACGTTCGCCACCGGCGGTCCGAAGGTGTGCGGTTATCCGGTGCACGCGACACGCCACGATCCCCACGACGGATGGGTCAGGGGCGAGGAGCCGCTCGCGGAGCACGCAAGTCCCGACGGGACCACGGTGGCTTTGTGGGAGGGGCGGCCCGACCACCGTCCCTACAACTATCTCGTCTACCACTTCGGCTCCTGGGCCGTCCTGGTTCCGTGCCGAGGTCACGTGAGCTCGGAAGCACTCGCCGTCTGGGCCGAGAGCTTGCAGGGCGAAGAGTCGGCTGAGGGACTCCTCGTGCTCGACGGAGTTGCGCCGCTCGTCCTCCATCCGTGGCGCGATCAGCACGGCCCAACGCTTCGCCTCTCCGACGAAGATGTGATCGTCGATGTCCGGCCTCTCTCCGAGCAGTGCGATCCCTCGTCCGGCTGGGGCGGAGACACGGATCCGCGGGACGGCGTGATCCAGTGGTGCGTGCAGTCGGCCGGCTCGATCTACGTCTATGCGGTCGGCTTCACTCCTGCGGGAAAGGGGTTCCTGCAGGCCCTCGTGGACGGGCTCCAGGTGCGCCGCGTCGAGCCAGCCGCCAGCTGAGCGACCGGACGGCTACTGGAGGCAAGGGCCGGTGTCGGTGGGCTCGGTCTGGCCGATCCCCCGCTCGATCCGGGGCATCGCCTCGGTGGAGGTGAGTGCGTAGCCTACGTCGTCGTTCCCCACCGAGGCCGCGAAGACCACCCCCGCCACGTCGCCGTCGGCCGTCACGAACGGGCCTCCCGAGTTCCCCGGCTGGACCTCGGCCTGGAGCTC
>DASUTW010000343.1:0-7576 GCA_036374395.1 Actinomycetota bacterium | reverse complement strand
AACGCCGCCGCCACCCGCGTCACCTCCTCGTGGCTCACGTGGACCCCCACGCGGTTCGTGACGCAGAAGAGGCCCAGACACCGCATCCCCAGCGCCGCCGCGGCGCACGCCTCGGGAACCACCGACATCCCCACGACGTCGCCGCCCAGCCGCCGCAGCATCTCGGCCTCCGACGGCGTCTCGTAGGTGGGACCCGGCATCGCAGCGTACACGCCCCTGGCGAACGGGAGCCCCACCTCACGGGCGGCCCGCTCGGCGGCCTCCGCAGGCTCCGGAGGGTACACGCGCGTCAGGTCCACGAACACCGGCCGACCCTCCTCGTCGCGCCACCCCCGGAGGGGGTTCTCGCCCAGGAGGTTCAGGTGATCCGAGGCGATGACGAGCGACCCCGGCTCCAGGTCGGGGTCGAGCCCGCCGGTGGAGGCGGTCACGACGAGCGTTCCCGCGCCGAGCGCGGCCGCGAGCCGAGCGGGCAGCGTGACGAGCGACATCGGATGCCCCTCGTAGAAGTGCACCCGTCCCAGGAAGCCGGCCACGGGGACCTCCTCGAGCGTGCCCACGACCAGGCGGCCGGCGTGTCCCGGCACCGAGGGCAGGGGGAACCCCGGCAGGTCCGAGAAGGCGAGCTCGGCGTCGGGCTCGATCGCGTCCAGCGCATCGCCCAGCCCCGATCCCGCGATCAGCGCCACGCGCGGGCGGAGGTCGGTCACGGCCCGGACGGCCTCGGCTCCCCGCTCGGCCAGATCGTCCCCGGGGCCGACCATCATCTCCGCCCCTCGGCCAGGCGCCGCTTCAGCCGATCGATCGCCTCGATCGGCCCGGGATCCACGCCCCGCGCCAGGGCGTGGTAAACGCTCGCCACGTCGCCCAGCAGGATCAGCGAGAGCGAATGCGCGAGCGGGCCGCGTCCCCGGGCGTGGGCCTCTCGCCAGCCGATCCCCGACTCCTCGATCGCCTCGAAGGTCGCCTCGAGCCTGGGGCCCACGCTCCCGTGCTCCCCGGGATGGCGCAGGGCGATCACCAGGAAGCCGTGGCCCCGCCCCTCCGACCAGCCGGCGATCTCGTGATGGTCGAGCTCGGGGAGCGCCGAGGACAGGGCCGGGATCTTCGCGTTCTCGTGGAACGCCGCCTTCCATCGGAAGGCCGCCGGCTCCGCCAGCCCCTCCGATCCCCAGATGACCGGCACGTGCTGGGAGCCGACCGCGCGGGCCACCTCCATCGCCTCGTTCCGGTCGCGGCCGGGGGCCAGCTCCTCGGACAGCTCGGCGAGGCTGCTGGCGGCCTCCTTCACCTCCGCGTCCACATCGGGGAGGAGGCCCATCGCCACGAGGGCGCCCAGCGCCCCGCCCGCCAGCAGGCTGAGGCCCGCCCGAGGCATAGGCGCGGCGGCGGGGATCGTGACGGCGCCCTCGCCGGCCAGCTCGATCAGACGCCCACCGGAGGCGACCGCCGTCACCGTGGATCCCCGCCGCCGCGCCTCCTCGAGGCAGGCCACCGTCTCCTCCGTCCCCCCGGAGAACGAGAGGCACAGGACGAGGTCCTCGGGGCCGCACCAGGCGGGCACGGAGTAGCCCCGCACCGACGCGACCGGGGGCCGGAGCCGGTCGGCGAAGGCCGACGCCACGACGTCGCCCCCCGCCGCGGAGCCCCCCATCCCACAGATGATCAGCGAGCGGGGCTCGGCCGGGGCAAGCCCGGCCGACCGGCCGGCCTCGTACCCCACGACGAGCTGCTCGGGGAGCCGCAGGAACGCCTCGAGCATGCCGCTCGGGTCGCCGGCCGCGACGGTGGAGGGATCGATCGGGGATCGCATCCGGCCTAGCCGCCCCCCGAGGGCTTCACCGCCTCCTCGATCAGCATCACCGGGATGTCGTCGCGCACCGGGTACTTGTAGCCGCACTTCCCCAGGCAGACGATGAACCCCTCCTCCTCCCGGTACTCGACCTCGCCCCGGCAGTTGGGGCACGCCAGGACGTCCAGCAGCTCCTGATCCAGCGCCATCTCACTCCCCTCTGATGATCGCGAGGAGCTCCGCGGTCCTCTCCGCGAGGAGCCCCTCGTGACGGGCTTCGACGTTCAGGCGAAGCAGCGGCTCGGTGTTGGACGGCCGCGCGTTGAACCACCAGTCCTCGTACTCGACCGTGAGCCCGTCGAGCCGGTCCTGCTCGCCGTCCGAGTAGCGCTGGGCGAGACCGTCGATCGCCGCGTCCTGGTCCTCGACCTCGGAGTTGATCTCGCCGCTGGCATGGTACCGGCGGAACGGCCGCAGCAGCTCCGAGAGGGGGACGCCCGCCTCGGACATCTGTTCCAGCACCAGGAGCGCGGCCACGAGCCCCGAGTCGGCCCGGTAGTGGTCACGGAAGTAGTAGTGGCCCGAGTGCTCGCCGCCGAAGATGGCTCCGGTCTCGGCCATCACCTGCTTGATGAACGAGTGGCCGACCCGCGTGCGGACCGGGACGCCGCCGTTCTCCCGGATCACCTCGGGTACGACCCACGAGCAGATCACGTTGTGCAGGATCGTCGCCCCGGGCTCTCGCTCCAGCATCTTCTCGGCGATCAGCGCCACGAGGAGCGACCCGGAGACCCCGTTCGCGCCCTCGTCCACGACGAACACCCGGTCGGCGTCTCCGTCGAAGGCGAGCCCAACGTCCGCGTCGTGCTCGACCACCGCCTTCCGCAGGTCCTCCTGGTTCTCGGGCTGGATCGGATCGGCGGGGTGGTTGGGGAAGGTGCCGTCGAGGTCGAGGTAGAGGCCGATCAGCTTCGCCGGCAGGCGCTCGAAGATCGGCTCGAGGACCAGCCCGGCCATCCCGTTGGCGGCGTCGGCCACCACGGTGAGCGGGGCGAGCCTCGACACGTCCACGAAGCCCACGACGTGCTCCACGTACGCGTCGAGCATCGATCGCTCCCGGGCGGAGCCCGGGGCTCCCGAGGGGGCCGGCTCGCGCTCGGCGAGATCGCGGATCTCGCGAAGCCCGGTCTCCTCCCCGATCGGAGCCGCCCCCTCCCGGCACAGCTTCAGCCCGTTGTACTCGGGGGGGTTGTGGCTGGCGGTGAACATCGCTCCGGGAAGATCGAGGGAGCCAGACGCGAAGTAGAGCATGTCCGTGGTGGCGAGCCCGATGTCGACGACGTCGGCCCCGCGCCCCACGACCCCCTCGATGAAGGCGGCCGAGAGTCCGGGGGAAGAGATCCTGCAGTCCCTGCCGACCACGACGCGCTCCGCGGCGGTGAACGAGGCGAAGGCCGCGCCGATGCGCCGGGACGTGCCCTCGTCCAGCTGGTCCGGGTAGATGCCGCGGATGTCGTACGCCTTGAAGATCTCCGGCGGCGCCATGCCGCGGATTCTATCCCAGGCGCCGGGGAGGGCCTCAGGCGGCGGTGACGAGCGGGATGGCGGTCTCGCGGTCGATCGGGTCCCCGTCCTGCTCCCACCATCTCGCCTCACAGGGAGGGCAGGTCCGGAAGACGATCAGCGAGTCACCGACCCCGAACGTCACGACGACGACCTCACCGGATCCGCAGCTGGGGCACGTGGTCAGAGGCGCCGTGTGGTCCTTGCTCTTGATCGCGCTCATACCCAGCCATCGGCGCCCGGGCGCCTCCCCCTCCATAGCACGAAGGGGTCATTTCCCCCGCACCCCGGGCGTGGGCGGGGAGGGCCTCGATGGATCAGCTTCGTGTCCCCCGCCCGGCCCACAGTGCCGACGCGCTCCGCGTCAGCGCGGCCGGTCCTCGGGCAGGTCCTTCCCGATGTAGCGAGACCGGAGCCGACCGTCCTCCCGCCAGTAGGCGTACCAGTAGGGCCCGTGGGGACACCGGCCACAGCTCTCTCGGCCACAGCGGACGAGCTCCTGGCGGTAGGTCACCTTGCCGGCCCGGGCGGGCTCCTCGACCTGGAAATCGTCGTTCCTGCGGGCCACCAGCAGCCCGCGGACGAATATCATCAGGCGCCGGAGGTCGTACTCGTCCAGCGCGCGGATCCGTCGGATCAGGTCGTGCTCGAGCATCTTGGGTACGGAAGTGTACCCAAGACCCGCGGATCAGGCCGAGGCGTGGACCGGGCTCGGGAGCTCCATGGCCCCGGGGCGCTGATCCACGAGGCGCCAGCCCCTCGGGGCCGTGAGGCTCGAGGCGTGCGGCTCGCAGAGATCGAGCAGGTTGGGGTCACGCTCCGCCGAGAGGGGCTCGACGATCGCGGTTCGGTCGCTGTAGCGGACGGCGACCGACGCGGCCGCGACCTCCTCACAGCGCATCTTGGCGCAGCGTCGCATAGAGCGGAGGGTAAACCACATCGATGTCGTTCACAAGGACCCTTCTTAGGTAACGGATTCGTTACCTAAGAACGGAGACAGGATGCGCCGGCCCACGCGATCGCGGGGCCGGGGAAAAAGGCGAGGCAGGGGCCCCGAAGGCTCCCTGCCACGAAAAAGCGTACTCCGAAGCGACCGTCCGGGTTGCCCCGTCCTGTCTCTTCGGAGTACTCCACCACCCTACACCCGAGCTCAGGGGCGACGCAACCCCGGCATCGGGTCTTGTCACTCTTTCTACGGAAGGATGTGCACCTTGGTCCCGATCGGGATCAAGCTGAAGAGCTCCTTCGACTCGGCGATCCGCATGCGGATGCAGCCGTGCGAGGCGAAGGTCCCGATCGTGTCCTCGGCGTAGGTGCCGTGGATCCGGATGCCCGGCGCGTCGAGGTAGAGCGCGTGCGTGCCGAGCGGGTTCCCGGGGCCCGGGCCGATGACGGCGGGGAGATCGGCGCCCCAGCCGTCGGGAGCCGGGTTCACCCACACGGGGTTCTCCCGCTTGTCCCAGATGTTCCAGGTGCCCTGGGGCGTGGGGTACCCGCCCGTGCCGGTGGCGACGTCGTATCGCTTGATCACCTTGAAGCCGTCGTAGAGGTACAGGCGATTCTCGGAGATCCGCACGACGATCGAGAGCCCGAGGCTCTCGGGGCTGACGTCCGGCTCGACCTTGGAGACCGGGAGCGTCACCAGGGGGTTACCCTCTCGCAGCGCGGAGCGCAGCCTCTCGCGGGAGCGCTTCACGTCGAGCTCCCGCCCCATCTTCGGTCGGGTGAGGACCAGCTCCCCGTCCTCGATGCCGAACGAGGCGTCGTTCGGCGCCGCGTACGTGGCCTCGCTCACGATCCCGAGGAAGCGCTGAATCGTCTCGCCGTCCCTCCGGAGCCGGACGCGGAGATCCTCCTCCACCGGACGGTCGAGGATCCTGGCGAGGGCCCGTTCGTGCCAGGCCATCCCCTCCCCCACGGCGAGCGCTCGATCCACCTTCTCCTCGATGTCGGCCCTGGTCCCGAGCTCGGCCGGCGTCACGTGCCAGGAGCGGTCGCGGGCTCGCACCTCGATGTCCTGGGAGAGATCGGACTCGATCGCCTCTCGAACCGCCGCGATCGCCTCGTCGCGCGTCATCTCTCCGACGTCGACGCCGGCGATCGTCACACCCGGAAGGATCTTCCCGGTCTGAGCGCGATCGAACCGATACGCCCCGTATGCGACCCCCCCGCCGAGCACCATGAGACCGACCAGCGTGAACACGACGACGCGGAGCAGGCGTCGTCCCGAAGCGACGTGTCGTCGACCTCGCATAGACGGATGATACCGTGCAGCCTCCCTTCCGAACAGGGCGTTCAGGGCAGATCGAGCGGGGCGCCGGAGGCGACGGCGTACCCCCCGGGGTCCCGAGAGGCCTGGCCGACGATCACGGTCCCCGATTCGGCCCGCACCACCACCGAGACCGGCTCGTCCCCGACGAGCTGCGAGAGATCGACCGCGCGGTAGCCCCCCGGTCGGAGGGCGATCCGCCCGATCTCGGGAGCCTCCGCCGGACCCGTCTCCGTCACCAGGACGATCCGGACATCCGCGACCTGCTCTCCGGCGTTCTGGATGAAGAGGGTCGATGCGCCCCCCGTGGGAGTGGTGGTGGGGAGCGCGATCCACGACGCCGCTCCCTCCGCGATGGCGGGGACGCTGGCGAGGTCGCCGGGGGTGTTCAGCCTCCGCCCGGCCACGAAGGGCTCGGACCCGTCCGCGACCGCGACGAGCCCCGCCCCCTGGGCCGGCACGGCGTGAGTCTCGGCCTTCCCCGGAGGGACCACGGCCTCGGAGATCACCTCGATCTGGCCTTCCGCCCCCTGGACGCGGGCCCGGAAGGGGGCCTCCGCGCGGCTCGTTCCCAGGACGGTCAGGTCGCTCGGCTCGTCGTCCAGCGCGCCCGGCATCACCCACGTCCCGGCCGGCGCCGTGACCCCGGTCGACGCCCGGATCCCCGTCTCGCTCAGGCCCACCGCGCCGACCGCGACCTTCCCCAGACGGACGTCCACGGTCACGGCCAGCGTCTGGTTCCCGAGCGAGAAGGCCCCGATGTCGAACGAGGCGGACCGGCGGCCCGGCAGCACGATGCCCTGGAGGTCTCCCGGCTTGATCGTCTCCCGCTCGTCGGTGAGCCACAGGCTGACCACCGCCTCCTGCGGGAAGGGGTTCATCACCACCACGCGCTGGTCGAAGCCCCGCAGGGTCGTACCCTCCGGGAGATACCAGCGGGCGGCCGACTCCGCCAAACAGGGCTCGGCGGCGCGGCCCAGCGGCTCGCCCTTGCCAGTGCTCCGCGTCATCACGGTCCCCGCGGCGACGGGGCCGCCGAAGAACTCGACGGCCGACGCGGCTCCGGGGTCGGCCGCCGGGACCTCGAGGTACCGCTGGGTCCCCGGGTCGACGGTGGCGACCTGGGACTCGGGGCGCTCGCCCCCGTACGTCGTGGCCCGGATCTGGGCCGGCTCCTGGGTCGGGTTGGCCACGACCAGCCACACGCGCCACCGGCCGCTCCCCCCGTGCGGACAGAACCAGGCCCCCGAGACCGCGGAGGGCACCTCCCCTGGCGTCCGGGTCCGGGCCCCGAGCCCTCGCTCCAGAGCCAGGCCCCCGGCCACGACGAGGACCGACACGAGCAGCGCCCCCGGGAGCCGCAGCCGCTCCACCCAGGGACGGCTCATCCTCGCCTCCGGAGGATCCAGAGCGCTCCGACCCAGACCACGAGGAGCCCGGTCACCTCGGCCGTGCGGACCCACCCCTCCCGACGGTCCAGCGTCAACCGACCCGATCGGGGCGGCGCCTCGACGCCGACCGCCCATCCGAAGGCGCGGAACGCCTCGTATTCCCGCCCGTCCTCGGCACGAAGGACCCAGGCCGGCTCGTACTCCTTGGAGACGAAGGCCGTGCCGGTCTCCTCGAGGTCCGGGGCCGCGGTCCACGTGTTCGGCTCCACGCGCCGGAACGGCGCCATCCCCAGCCGCGGGACCCGCGCCGGCGCGAGGATGTCCACCGCCCGCACGTCGCCGTCGGGCGGGGCGGCGGGGAGGATCCCCGCCAGGGGCATGGCCCTCGTGTTCCGGTACAGGACGAGCCCGCCCGCACGCGCCCCCGGCAGCAGGTCGAGCTGCGCGTCCAGCCTGAGCCGGGCCTCGGGCGGGAGGTCGCCCTCGCCCGCCACCACGTAGGCCACGGCGAAAGGCGCGAGCAGCGAGCCGCCGTGGCGGATGCGGCCGGCGAGCATCGTG
>DASUTW010000342.1:0-2342 GCA_036374395.1 Actinomycetota bacterium | reverse complement strand
GTCGCTCCGGCGGTCTGGAGGCGCAGGCCGAGCGCGCCCGCGAGCTCTACGGGAGGCGGCGCCGGCTCATGCTCGAGGCGCTGGAGGCGCGCCTCCCCGAGGGCATCCGCTGGACGCGCCCCCGAGGGGGGTTCTTCACCTGGCTGACCTACCCCCAGGGCGTGGACACCGCCGCGCTGGCGAAGGAGGCGATGGAGCGGAAGGTGGCCTTCGTGCCGGGGGCGCCGTTCTTCCCCGACGGGACCGGCGCCAACACGCTCCGGCTGTCGTTCAGCCGGGTTCGGGACGAGGAGATCGATGAGGGGATCCGCAGGCTGGCCGAGGTTTCGGCCGAGGGAGGGAAGGGATGACGGACGCCGACCGCTACTTCACGCTGGACGAGGACCTGCAGCGCGCGGGCGAGGGCCGCTTCCTCGACCTGGACGGGATCGAGCCGGCGGAGTTCGTGCCCGGGCTGGTCTTCCGGCCCGTGCTCGGCGACCGCGTCATGGTGAACTGGGTCCACTTCGACCCGAACACCGAGGCCCCGAAGCACGCGCACGAGGAGGAGCAGATCACCTTCGTGGTGGAGGGCGAGTTCGAATTCGATCTCGACGGCGACGTCAGGGTGATGAAGCCCGGGATGGTCGCGGTGATCCCGGCCGGCGTCCCCCACGGCGCGAGGACCAGAGACAGCTCCTGCCTGGAGATCGACGTCTTCGTCCCGCCCCGGAAGGCCCTCCTCGAGCTGACCCGCGACTGATGGAGCTGGGGCTCGCCGGCAGGAAGGCCGTCGTCACCGGCGGCTCGAAGGGGCTCGGCCGCGCCATCGCCGAGGAGCTCGCGTCCGAGGGGATGGACGTCGCGATCTGCTCGCGGACCGAGGACGAGGTGCGCGCGGCCGGCGAGGAGCTCCGCCGCCGCGGCGTCACGGTCCACGCCCAGGCCGCCGACGTCACCGACCCCGCGCAGGTCGAGCGGTTCATCGCCGCGGCAGCGGAGGCGCTCGGCGGGATCGACGTCCTGGTCAACAACGCCGGCCGCGCGCACCCCGGGACCTTCGCGACCCTCACCGATGAGGACTGGAGGGACGACCTCGACGTCAAGCTCTTCTCGATGATCCGCTGCTCACGTGAGGCGATCCCCCACATGCGGGCCCGCGGCGGCGGCCGCATCATCAACATCAACGCGGTCTACGCCAAGTACCCCGACCCCTCGTTCTTCGCCACCTCCACCAACCGCGCGGCCAGCGTCGCGTTCACCAAGACCCTCTCCATGGAGCTGGCGAAGGAGCGAATCCTCGTCAACAGTGTGAACATCGGGTTCGTCGTCACGCCGCAGTGGGAGAACATCCACCAGAAGCGCGCGCCGGAACTCTCCCGGGAGGAGTTCTTCGCCCGGATGGCGGCGGACGAGGTCCCGCTGGGGAGGTTCGGGACCCCCGAGGAGGTCTCGGGGATCGTAGCCTTCCTGGCGAGCGAGCGCGCGAGCTACATCACCGGCGCCAGCATCGACGTCGCCGGCGGCATGGGGCGGTACCTCTAGGTCAATCCCGCCGGGCCCAGTTCTCGCCCCACTGGAGGCCGGCCCGGGAGGGCGGGGCCTCGACGTCCCGATCATCCACCTCGTACTCGAGCTGGTCGGCGTCCACGCCGACGACCCCGTCGACCCTGCGCACCATCTCGATCAGGATCTCCTTCACGCTGCGGCTCTCGACGCGTCCCTCGAGTCGAACGACCCCCTCCTCCACCTCGACCACCATCATCGTCGGGTCGATCCACATCGACCGCAGGATCACGTCCTCCTTCACCTCGCGCTCGATCTCCTGGTCGGGGCGGAGCAGCGGCGACATGAGGTCGGTCCGGCTGACGATGCCCACGAGCTTCCCGTCCTCGTCCATCACCGGGAGGCGCTTGACGCCCGCGTCGAGCAGGCGCGTGATGGCTCGCCTGATCGGCGTGTCGGGGCGCACGGTCACCACGGCGCTGGTCATGATGTCCTTCGCTCGGGCGTCCTCTGCCCGGGCCTCGATCTCCGAGAGGCGCTTCGGGTCGATGAACCACTCCAGGAAGCTCCGCCGACGCTTGGGCTCGACCTTCTCCTCCTCCATGGTCAGCACGTCGGCCTCGCTCACGATCCCCTGCAGGTGCCCCCTCCCGTCGACGACCGGCACGCCGCTGATCCGGTGCTCGTGCATCAGTCGGGCGATCTCCTTGAAGGGTGTGTCCTCCTCCACGGACACCACGTCGGTCGTCATCACGTCGGACACAAGCGTCATCGTCACCCCCAGATCGAAGGACGGGACAAGCCTAGAGCAATGCGTGCGCTCAGTGCTCGGCCGCGTCGGCCTCTTCCTTGGTCCG
>DASUTW010000341.1:0-3566 GCA_036374395.1 Actinomycetota bacterium | reverse complement strand
GAGCCACTGGGTGGCCACGTACAGATCCACCCCTCCGTCCTCCGCGGGGACGGCCAGCCCTGCTTCGGGCCCGAGCGGCGCCTGGTCCTGCATCCCCGTCTCGTAGTAGCCCTCCACCCAGACGTCCGCCTCGGCCTCCGGGTCGCCGTGCGCGATCCGGACGTGTCGCAGGACGTTCCCCCACTCGTGGAGCTTCGGTGCGTCGGGCTCCATGGCCAGCTCCATGTCGTCCACGATCGGGAGCTCCTCGTACTCCACCCGGATGAGGGCGGCCGCCCTGCGCGCGAGCTCCGGGTCCTCGGCGGCCACGGCGGCCACCGGCTCCCCCTGGTAGCGCACCCGATCGATCGCCAGGACCGGCTGGTCCTGGAACTCCAAGCCGTACATCTTGTGGCCCGGAACGTCCTCGGAGGTGAGGACGGCGTGCACGCCGGCCGCGGCCACCGCCCGGGACACGTCGATCGAGCGGACCCGGGCATGGGGATGCGGGGTCCGGACCGTGTGCCCCCAAAGCATGCCCTCGGCCCACAGGTCGCTGCCGAACTCGAACGCGCCCCGGACCTTGGGGACGCCGTCGACCCGACGCACGCTCTCCCCGACGCCCCGGACCAACCGCTCCCCGATCCGAACGCTCATGCCCGTCCCCCCAAAGCTCGTGCGGACACCCGCCGCCCCTGGCGAGCCACCTCCTCCTCGTCCACCCCGGTGAGGCGTCCGTTCTCGACGACGGGGTGGCCGTCCACCAGCAGGTCCCGAACGCGGCGGGGCGAGCAGAAGAGCAGCGCCGCCACCGGATCCGATCCGGCTCCCGCGAACCCGAGCCCTTCGACCGAGAAGAGGGCCGCGTCCCCGCGCTTGCCGACCTCCAGCGACCCGACGTCGTCCCGGCCCAGGGCCGCCGCGCCGCCGCGCGTCGCCACGCGGAGGGCCTCGCGGGCGCTCATGGCGGCGGGGCCGCCCACCCCGCGCGCGGTGAGCATCGCCTGGCGAGCCTCGCTCAGCAGGTGGCCGGCGTCGTTGGAGGCCGACCCGTCCACCCCGAGACCCACGTTCGCCCCCTCGTCCAGGAGCGAGCGGGCCGGCGCGGTCCCGGACCCGAGCCGCAGGTTCGAGGACGGGCACCAGGCCGCCGACGTGCCGGACTCGGCCATCCTGCGGACGTCCTTCTGATCGAGGTGCACGCAGTGCGCGAGCCAGACGTCGGGGCCGAGGAAGCCGAGGTCGGCCAGGAGCTCCAGCGGGCGCCGGCCGAACCGCTCGAGGCAGAACCGCTCCTCGTCCCGGGTCTCCGCGATGTGGGTGTGGAGCCGGACGTCGTGTCGACGGGCCAGCTCCGCCGACTCGCGCATCAGCCGCTCGGTCGACGAGAACGGGGAGCAGGGAGCCACCGCGATCCGCAGCATGGCCCCAGGGGCGGGGTCGTGGAAGCGACCGATCGCCTCCTCGGTCTCCCGCAGGATCTCGTCGGTGTTCTCCACCACTCGGTCGGGGGGGAGCCCCCCGTCCGACTCCCCCAGGTCCATCGACCCCCGGCACGGGTGGAACCGGAGGCCAACCTCGCGGGCCGCCTCGATCTCGGCTTCCAGGAACCCGTCGGCGCCCTTCGGGAAGATGTAGTGGTGGTCGGTGGTGGTCGTGCATCCGCTCAGGGCGAGCTCGGCCAGGCCCACCCGGGCCGCGGCCAGCTCCCATTCGGCGTCCACGCCCGCCCAGATCGGGTAGAGCTCGACCAGCCATTCGAAGAGCCCCTCGTCCTGGGCCCGGACCCGGGTGAGCGTCTGGAAGAGGTGATGGTGGGTGTTGACCAGGCCGGGCATCGCCACCGCCCCGCGCCCGTCGACGCGCCGGGCTCCCTTCGCCTCGGGAGGCTCCCCCGACCCCACCCAGGCGATGACGCCGTCCTCGATCAGCAGCGAGCCGCCCCGGATCTCGGTGCCGGCCTCGTCCATCGTGACCAGCACCTCGCAGCCCTCCACCAGGAGCCTCGTCACGCGGTGCCCCCCATCCGCTCGGCCGCGAGGCGCACGGCGTCCAGGATCTTGGCGTAGCCGGTGCACCGGCAGAGGTTCCCCGAGAGGGCCTCGCGGACGGTCGCCTCGCTCGGGGCGGGATCCCGCTGCAGCAGGTCGGTGACGGCCACGATCAGCCCGGGGGTGCAGAAGCCGCACTGCACGGCGCCCGTCTCCAGGAACACGTCCTGGACCGGGTGGAGGAGGTCCTCCGATCCGAGCCCCTCGACCGTCCGCACCTCCCGCTCGTGGGCCTGGGCCGCGAGCACGAGACACGAGCAGACGAGCTCGCCGTCCAGCCAGACCGAGCAGGAACCGCACTCCCCCTGCTCGCACGCGTTCTTCGAGCCGGGAAGCCCCAGGCCTTCTCGGAGGAAGGAGAGGAGGCTGGACCCGGCCCAGGCGTCCGCCTCGCGCCACTCCCCGTTCACGTTCGTCCTGATGAGCACCTCGCCTCCTCACGCAGCCCCGGTCGCTCGCTCCTCCAGGCTCCAGGTGAGCGCCCGCCGAGCGAGCACGCGGCAGGCGTGGCGGCGGTAGGCCGCGGTGCCTCGCACGTCGTCGATCGGTCGAGCCGCGCGCGCCACCAGGTCGGCGACGTCGTCGATGACCCCGTCCGGGAGGGCGGCCGCCGGGGACTCCCAGGCGCCCGCCTCGGCGATCGCCCGGGCCGCGAACGCCTCCGCCTCCACCGCCCGGATGATCGTGGGCCCCACCGAGCCCAGCGCGAGCCGAACGGCGCGATCGTCCTCGTCGAGCACGAGGCAGAGCCCGACCGCCGAGATCACCATCGCGTTGCGGACCCCGATCTTCGAGAAGCTCCCCGGGCCGCGGGGAGGACGGAACCGCACCCCCAGGATCAGCTCCTCCGGGCCCAGCGTGGTCTGCTTCGGGCCGCGGAGGAACTCGCTCCACGGGAGGGAGCGCGGATCGGCCCCCTCACTCCCCACTACGACCTCGGCGTCGTAAGCGGCCAGGACGGGGAGCGCGTCCCCGGCCGGCGAGGCGGTGCCCAGGTTCCCCCCGATCGTGCCGCGGTTGCGGATCTGCGGGGAGCCCACCGTTCGCGACGCCTGGTACAGCGGGACGAGCTCGGGCAGCTCGCGCATGATCCGCGCGAACGTGACGCCGGCTCCGAGGAAGATCGTCCCGTCCTCCCGCCCGTGCTCCCGGAGCTCCGGCACCGGCCAGAGGTCCAGGATCGCCTCCGGCCGGTCCCGGTCGAAGTTCAGCTCGACCATGAGGTCGGTCCCCCCCGCGATGGGGCGGGCCTCCGGGTGCGCCGCCTTCATCGCCAGGGCCTCCCGGAGGTCGCGCGGCCGCAGGACCTCCACGGCTAGAACGCTCCCCCCGCGAAGGCGTCGAGCATCGCCCCGACGTCGTCGCCCAGGGGGTAGAGCACGGGGCACGTGCAGCCGGCCTCCACGTACTCCCGAACCTTCGCCCGGCACTCCTCGGCCGTGCCCGAGGCCGTGATCATCTGCACCACCTCGTCGGGGACGAGGCGCATCGCCTTCTCGATCTCCTCGGGGCCCGCGGGCCACGTGAGGACCTCTG
>DASUTW010000340.1:0-8260 GCA_036374395.1 Actinomycetota bacterium | reverse complement strand
GTTCGTCGAGCCCGTCTTGCCGAACGCGGGCCAGGTCCCCAGGTTGGCCGCCGTCCCGGTCCCGGCCTCGATCACGCCCTCCAGCAGATTGACGGTGAGCGCCGCGATCACGGGGTCGACGACCTGCGTACACCGACGCTTCTGCTTCACGATCACGTCGCCTCTCCGGTTCTCGATCGTGTCGATCGCGTGCCGCTCGCAGCGCTTGCCGCCGTTGGCGAGGGTGGCGTAGGCGGACGCCATCTCGAGCGGCGTGACCTCGTTCGTGCCCAGGGGGAGCGAGCACACCGCGAGCAGGGGGCTCTCGATGCCCATGCGGTGAGCGACCTCGACGTTGGCCTCCAGCCCGGCGTCCACGGCCAGCTGCACGAACACCGCGTTCACCGAGCCGCGCGTGGCGGCCCAGATATCCATGACCCCCCCGCCCCCGTCCGCGTTCACCAGCCTGTAGTCGCCGCATGCGGGGATCGTCTGGCCGTTGGCCCCGTTGTAGACCTTCGTTGGCGGGATGCCCTGCTCGAAGGCTGTGACCAACGTGAACGGCTTGAAAGCCGACCCGGCCTGCCGCCCCGAGCCCCCCTGTCCCGTGGCCAGGTTCACCTGCGAGCGCTCGAACTCCTGGCTCGAGACGAGGGCCAGGATCCGGCCGGTGCCCGCCTCGACCGAGGCGATCGCGTTCTGGGGGTCCTCGGGGAGGGGGAGGTGCTGCCGTGACACCCGCTCCCCGGCCCGCTGGAGCTTCGGCTCGAGCGTGGTGTGGATCTGCAGCCCGCCCTGGAAGAGCGCGCGCTGGCGCTGGCGGGCGGTGGTCCCCAACTCGTCGAAGGCCTTGTTCTCCAGGTCGAGGATCTCCCGGCGGACGAACTCCACGAAGAACGGGAACTTCCGCTTCTCCACGACGTTCTTGGGCTGGAGGCCCAGACGCCTGCCCTTCGCCTGCCCCGCCTCCTGGGGGGTGATCATCCCGAGCTCGGCCATGCGGTCGAGCACCACGTTGCGCCGGCTGAGCGCGGCCTCCTTGTCCACGACGGGCGAGTAGCGTTCGGGCGCCTGGATCAGCCCGGCCAGCATCGCGGCCTCGTGCAGCTCGAGGTTGCGCACGTGCTTCCCGAAGTAGTACTCGGCGGCCGTACCGACCCCGTAGACGCTCCGGCCCATGTAGATCTCGTTGAGGTAGAGCTCGAGGATCTGGTCCTTCGAGTACTCGTCCTCCATGCGCATGGCCACGCGGGCCTCGGCGATCTTCCGGGCCAGCGTGCGCTCGGTCCCGACGTCCGCGTACACGTTCCGCGCGAGCTGCTGGGTGAGGGTCGAGGCGCCCTGCTCGATGTCGCCTGCCCCCACGTTCGTGACGAGGGCCCGGATGATCCCGCGGTAGTCGAGGCCGGGGTGCTCGTAGAAGCGGGCGTCCTCGATCGCCAGCACCGCGTCGATCAGGTCCCGGTCCACGTTCCGCAGCGTCACGATCTTGCGGTTCTCGTCGAGGAAGAGCGTGGCCAGCACCGTGCCGTCGGCGGCGAAGATCGTGGAGCGCTCCGGGAAGCGCGGGTAACGGATCTCGATGTCGGTCCCGATCGTGCTGAGCTCGTCGTTGAAGCGCTGCACCCCGCGGCCCGCCGCCCCCACGCCCGGAAGCAGCGCCAGCGCGAAGAGCCCAGCCGCGATCGCCACGACGAAGACGAGCAGGATGACCCGGAGGGCCTGATCGGGGAGTCCCCGGACGCGCTCGAGGTCGGCGGCTCGCACGCGACGTGTGACGGCTCGGTGGGTGGTGGCCATGCGATCCGGAACAGGATAGCGAGCGATCGGTTCCGCGGCCATGGGAGTTCTGGTGGGAAACCTGTGGAAACCGTGTGGAGGAAAATTGGGCCGTTCGGACTATCCACAGCGCACTATCGCGCGACTACCATGCCGGGCCATGTCCTGGGAGGAGCGGGCGGCCTGCGGCGGCTTCGATCCCGAGCTCTTCTTCGGCAACACGGCGGCCGACGAGCGGCGCGCCAAGGCGATCTGCGGGACCTGCGCGGTGGCCGTCGAGTGTCTGAGCGTCGCCCTGACCTCCGGCATGGACTTCGGCATCTGGGGGGGTCTCAATGAGCGGGAGCGCCGTCAGGTTCGGCGGCGCAACCCGGGGACGAGCGACTGGCGGGCCCTGATCGAGGAGCGTGGGATCCGCCGTCAGCCCGTCCGCGCCGGCTGAGCCCGGCGAAGGGGGGAGACGCCCCCTAGGATAGGGGGCGTGAGGAGGCTCGGGCTCGTCCTGATGGCGGCCGGCGTCCTGCTCGGCGGGCCGCAGGCCGCCGCGCAGGAGAACGCCGCGTACGTCGACGTCATCGAGCTCGAGGGCGTCATCGACCCCACCACCGCCGACTACCTCGCCGACGAGATCGATCGATCGGTGGAGACCGGCTCGGGCCTCGTCGTGATCCAGATCGACACCCCCGGCGGCCTCGACGTCTCGATGCGAGACATGGTCGCCACGATCCTCGCCTCCGAGGTCCCCGTGGCGGTGTGGGTGGGTCCTCCGGGGGCGCGGGCCGCGTCGGCGGGGGTCTTCCTCGTCTACGCCTCCCACGTCGCGGCGATGGCCCCTGCCACCAACATCGGGGCGGCGCACCCCGTGAACCTGGGAGGCGGCGAGACACCCGACGCGGCCGAGGAGAAGGCCGTGAACGACGCGGCGAAGTTCCTACGGAGCCTGGCCGAGCGCCGCGGGCGCCCCACCGACTTCGCGGAGGCGGCGGTCCGGGAGAGCGAGTCGCTCTCGGCCCAGGAGGCCGTGGATCGCGAGGTGATCGAGGTGCTCTCGCCGTCGCTCACCGACCTCCTGGCCCAGCTCGACGGGCGTGAGGTCCAGACCGACCGGGGAACCGAGACGCTGGTCACGGTGGCCACCGAGGATCGGCCCCTGGAGATCCGCTTCCATCAGATGGGGCTGCTGCGGCAGATCCTCCACGCGGTCTCGAACCCGACGGTGGCGTTCCTCCTCCTGACCCTGGGGTTCTGGGCCATCATCTTCGAGATCAGCCAGCCGGGGTTCGGGATCGCCGGGGTGGGCGGGGCGATCGCGCTCGTCCTCGCCTTCTACGCCCTGGCCGTGCTCCCGGTGAACCTGGCCGGCCTGATCCTGGTGCTTCTGGGCCTCGTGCTGTTCACGATCGACGTCTTCGTGCAGGGCCTGGGGGTGTTCACGGTCGGGGGCGCGCTCGCCTTCGGCATCGGGGGGTTCCTGCTGTTCGCGGGGGCCTCGCCCGAGTTCCGGATCTCGCCGTGGGTGATCGTGGGCCTGCTGATCGGGAGCGTGCTGTTCTTCGGCTTCGCCATGACCGCCGCCCTCCGGGCCCGGCGGAGAGCCTCGATGACCGGGCAGGAGGGGCTCGTCGGCCTGACCGGGGAGGCCAAGGCCGACCTCGACCCCGAGGGGCACGTCTGGGTCAAGGGAGCGTTGTGGAAGGCACGGGCGCTGGGTGAGCCGATCCCGGAGGGGAGCCGCATCCGGGTGCGACGGGTGGACGGCCTCCTGCTGCTCGTGCAGCGGGAGGAGCAGAAGGAGACCGCCGGAGCGAGGGAGGGTGAGGCATGAGCACAGGCATGATCGTGCTCCTCGTGATCCTGGGGATCGTCGTGCTGCTGATCATCGCGGCGATCCGCATCGTGCAGGAGTACGAGCGAGGGGTGATCTTCCGGCTGGGCCGGGTCCTGCCCGCGCCGAAGGGGCCGGGGCTCTTCTTCATCATCCCGATCATCGACCGGGTGGTGAAGGTGAACCTCCAGACGGTGACGATGAACGTCCCGCCCCAGGACGTCATCACCCGGGACAACGTCACCGTCCGGGTGGACGCCGTCGTCTACTTCCACGTCGTGGAGCCGATCAAGGCCACGGTCGAGATCCAGAACTACCTCGTGGGGACGTCGCAGATCGCGCAGACGACCCTGCGGTCGGTGCTGGGGAAGGCCGAGCTCGACGATCTGCTCGCCGAGCGCGAGCGGCTGAACGACGAGCTCCAGACCGTGATCGACGAGCTGACCGAGCCCTGGGGGGTCAAGGTCACGCTCGTGGAGATCAAGGACGTCGACCTGCCCGACAACATGCAGCGGGCCATGGCTCGGCAGGCCGAGGCGGAGCGGATCCGCCGGGCCAAGGTCATCAACGCCGAGGGCGAGTTCCAGGCCGCGGCCAAGCTGTCCGAAGCGGCCGGTGTGATCGCCCGGCACCCCATCGCCTACCAGCTGCGCCTCCTGCAGACGATGGCAGAGGTCTCCGCCGAGAAGAACTCGACGCTCGTCCTGCCGATCCCCATCGAGCTCCTGCGCTTCTTCGAGCGGGCCAGGCCGGTGATCGAGGAGGGCGGCGGGGATCCCGAGGAGATCGGGAGGGCGCTCCGCGAGGCGGGGGTGGCCGAGGAGGCGGAGCCCGAGGAGGAGGCCTAGACCGAGAGGGCCAGGCGGCAGCCGTCGAGGTTCACGACGGCGGACCCATTCAGCAGGCCTTCGGCCAGGCCCGAGAGGAACCCCTCCTCGAGCGCGCAGCACCTGCCCTTCCTCCCGCGGGCATCCCCGCGGAAGAGGCAGCGGCCGGTGGCGACCTTGATCGTCCCGTTGGTGCGATCGGTCGTGGGCTCCCATCCCCAGATGGCGAGCTCGGTGGCGAGCAGCTCGGCCCGGGCTCGTCGGCCGCGCGTGGGGCCGCTCTCGCTCCGGCGCCGCCGAGCCCAGGCGCGGCCCCACGCGCGGCCGAACTCCACCAGCGTCTCGCGGTCGGCGGGCAGGGCCTGCAGGGCGTCCTCCAGCACCGCCAGCAGCGCGCCCGGGCTTCCCCGGGTGGCGCCGACCCTCAGCCCCTCGGGCGTGGCCAGGTAGACGCGGCGGGGCCGACCGGCCCCGCCCTCGTGGCGGGGGCTCGACGTCACGAGCCCGGCCTGCTCCAGCCGGGCCAGGTGCTGCCTGATCGCGTTGGGGTGGAGGTCGAAGCTCTCCGTGAGGTCGCGGACCGAGACCGGCTCCGGGGCGGCCCCGCACAGCCGTCGGAAGATTCGGAACCTGGTCCCCTCCCCCAGGGCCCGAGCGGTCTCGAAGACCCGCTCGAACGTCTCCTCGGATAGGTCCATGCGCCTCGATGATAGACCCGCGCCTCGATCCGGATGGGGCCGAGGGGGCTTCCCCCGGCCGCCCCTCGCCGCCGCCGGATCGGGGGTTGACAAACGCTCAGGGACCCCTGATACCCTGCGCCCAAGGACATTTCCACAGGTGAAATTGGAGAAACGGGGTCGCCTCGGCCGGGGGAGAAATGTAGCGAACCGCCGAGGCGTTTCCATACGAAGAACGGGTGAGGGACCGAGT
Organism: Actinomycetota bacterium; assembly: GCA_036374395.1. Classification (GTDB taxonomy): domain Bacteria; phylum Actinomycetota; class UBA4738; order UBA4738; family CALAEC01; genus DASUTW01. The sequence goes on along the minus strand of DASUTW010000340.1, from coordinate 2,920 downwards.
CGTGATGAACGAGTGGGTGATGGGGTGGCAGTACCGCGCCGCCTGCCGCGGCGAGGACTCCAGCGTCTTCTTCGCGCCGAACTACTTCGAGCGCAAGGACGAGAAGGAGGCCCGCGAGGCGAAGGCCAAGGCGCTCTGCGTGCGCTGCCCCGTCCGGCTCGAGTGCCTCGACTACGCCCTCAGGACCCGTGAGCCCCACGGCATCTGGGGCGGCCTCAACGAGGTCGAGCGCAGGGCGCTGATCCGGGAGCGCGAGGGGACCCGGCAGGCCGGCTGACGTGATCGAGGAGCGCCTGCAGGAGCTGGGGATCGAGCTGCCGCCGGCCGCCGCGCCGGTGGCCTCCTACGTCCCGGTGAAGCGGGGTCCCGGGATCGCCTTCGTCTCGGGCCAGGTCCCGATGGAGGACGGCGCTCCCATCGTCACGGGGAAGCTCGGGGCCGAGGTCGCGCTCGAGCGGGGCGTCGAGCTGGCCAGGCGGTGCGCGCTCCAGGCTCTGGCGGCGCTCCGCGACGAGCTCGGCTCGCTCGACGCCGTGAAGCAGGTGCTGCGCGTCGGGATCTTCGTGGCCTCGGCCCCGGACTTCACCGACCAGCCCAAGGTGGGGAACGGCGCCAGCGATCTCCTCGTGGAGGTCTTCGGGGAGGCGGGCAAGCACGCGCGGGCCGCCGTGGGGTGCCCCTCCCTCCCGCTCGACGTCCCCGTCGAGGTCGAGCTCACCGTCGAGATCTGAGGCTCAGGCCTCCACGATGCGGCGGACGTCGCCGTCTCGCCGCGTGATCCCTCGCTCGTCGAAGGAGCCCAGCAGGGGGAGGGCGTACTTCCTCGTCGTGCCGAGGGCCTGACGGAAGCCGGAGACCGTCAGGCCTTCCCCGGATCCCGCCTGCTCTCGGGCCACCCGCTCGGCCCGCGCCAGGAAGTCGGGCGTCACGACCACCTCCCTGGAGACGCGGGCCAGGCGCCCCACCCGGCAGACCGCGTCGATCAGCTCGCGGTCGAAGCCCTCCCCGAGCAGGGTCGGGACGTCGGGCGGCGTGGGCTCGCCGTCCTGGACCGCCGCCACGAGCCGGGCGGCCTCCTCCTCGCGGGGGCCGAGCGTGACGCGGTGATCGGCGAGCCGCAGGAGCGGCCCCTCCCGGGCGATGAAGCCCTCGCCCTCCAGATGCTCCAGGAGCGCCGCGGCGAGGTCGGCCTCCAGGTGTGGCGCGAGCGAGGGCTCGGCCAGGGCGAGGCGGTCCCGGAGCACGGCACGGTCCATCCCCGGGAGGAGGGGCTGGTCCCGATGGTGGGCTTCCAGGGCTTCGGAGACGGCGTCCCGGAGCCTCCCCAGCGCGTCGTCGTGCACCCACCACGATCCCAGGCGGGCCGCGCCGCGGATCTCTGCGGGCGACCCCCCCGTGAGAGGCTCGATCTCCGAGACCCGCACCGCGCCTCGCTCCGCGACGAGGAGCGCGGGGAGGTCCTCGATCGGGGCGCGCTCCCGCCGGGCCAGACGCGCCTCGTCGGCCCGTCGGGGCGGATCGGTGTCCAGGACCACGCCGCCGCCGACGGTTTCGCGCCGCCCCACCTCGCGGAGCACGAACCGGTCGCCCACGGCGGCCACGACCGGGCCCGAGAGCCGGACCCGGGCCAGCGACTCCTCGCCCGCGGCGAGCTCTCGGGTCCCGTAGAGCCGGAGCGAGGCGTCGCGCTCGGCCGAGCCGAGGTGCAGCTTGAAGGCCCCCCGGTTCGTGAGCGGATCGCCGAGCGAGCGGACTGCGCGGAGGCGGACCTCGATCGCGCTCGTGGGCCGCCACTGCCCGGGGCGGACGAGGGCGTCGCCTCGCTCCACCTCGTCGGTGGCGGTGCCCGCGAGGTTCGCGGCGACGCGCGAGACGGGCCGCGCCACCTCGATCGACCGGCGATGGGTCTGCAGGGATCGGACGCGGGTCCTGGCGCCGGAGGGGAGGAGCGTCACCTCGTCGCCGACGGAGAGCGTCCCACCGGTCAACGTCCCGGTGACGACGGTCCCGGATCCCTTGATCGTGAACGAGCGGTCCACGAACAGCCGAGGGCGTCCCCGGTCCTCGGGCCTCGGCGCGGCGGCCACCATCTCGTCGAGGGCGCCGCGGAGGTCGTCCAGGCCCTCGCCGGTTGCGGCGGAGCAGGGGACGACGGGGGCCGCTTCCAGGACGGTGCCGGCGAGCCGGGCCCGGACCTCGTCAGCCCGCTCCGCCAGCCGCGCCTCGTCCACCAGGTCGCGCTTCGTCAGGGCCACGACCCCCGCCTCGGCGCCCAGCACGTCGGCGATCGCCAGGTGCTCCTCGGACTGCGGCTTCCATCCCTCGTCGGCCGCCACGACGAACAGCACGAGCTTCACGGGGCCCATCCCGGCGAGCATGTTGCGGATGAAGCGTTCGTGGCCGGGGACGTCCACGAACCCGATCTCCCGGCCCGAGGGGAGCGCGCACCAGGCGAAGCCGAGATCGATCGTGAGCCCGCGGCGCTTCTCCTCCTCCCAGCGGTCGGGGTCGATGCCGGTGAGGCGGACGATCAGCGAGGACTTGCCGTGATCGACGTGGCCCGCCGTGGCCACCACGTGGAGCGGCTCGCTCATCCCTGGGCCAGGGCGTAGCCAATGGCGCGGGCCAGGCGCTCGTCGTCGTCGGGCTCGACGGTCCGCAGGTCGAAGAGGAGCGCGTCCTCGTCGACCCGGCAGAAGACCGGAGGGTTGCCCGCACGGAGCGTGGCGGCCGTGCGGTCTGGGTCCGGGACGGGGAGGCGCACGGCCCACGAAGGGAGGGCGTAGCCCGGAAGCGATCCGCCGCCCACCACGGTCTCGGCCTCCACGGCCTCCGCGTCGTCCAGGCCCTTGGCCAGGGCCCGGGCCCGCCTGCGAACCGAGGCGGGCGTCGCGGCGAGCTGCCGCCAAAGCGGCAGCTC
>DASUTW010000339.1:0-3456 GCA_036374395.1 Actinomycetota bacterium | reverse complement strand
ACGACATGTGGCGGATCTCCCCCACCTCGACGCCTCGCCCCACGAGCTCCTCGCGGGCGGCGACGATGTCCGAGACGACGAGGTGCAGTCCCTTGTAGGCCCCCGGCTCGGCGTCGGTCAGCCCCGTGCCGAACGTGATCGAGCAGGCCGAGCCCGGAGGGGTGAGCTGCACGACCCGGAACCCCTCGGCGGGGGTCGTGTCCACGTCGAGGTGGAAGCCGGCTCGATCGGCGTAGAAGGCCTTGGCCCGATCCACGTCGCCCACCGGCAGCACCACGAGCTCGAGCTTGTAGTCCATCGGATCCTCCTTCTCGGTCTCGACATCTCGACCCTACGGCGCGGCGCATCTCATCGCGCTCCTCGATACGATCGACCATCCGCTCATCAAGGAGACGATCGATGAACGATCTCCGTGCCGTCTTCCGGGAGCTCCACGCGCAGGGGCTGTTCTTGATGCCGAATCCCTGGGACGTGGGGTCGGCCCGTCTGCTCGCCTGGCTCGGCTTCCGGGCCCTGGCCACGACCAGCTCCGGGCACGCCGCCTCGCTCGGGCGGCTGGATCAGCACGTCGGTCGCGACGAGCTGCTGGCCCACGCCGCAGCGATCGTCGAGGCGGTGGACGTCCCGGTGAGCGTGGACGCCGAGCGGTGCTTCGCCGACGATCCCGAGGGCGTGGCGGAGACCGTGCGGCTCATCGCGGGGACGGGCGCCGCCGGCTGCTCGATCGAGGACTATGATCCCGCCAGCGGAGCGATCGACCCGCTCGAGGTGGCGGCGGACCGGGTGGCCGCCGCGGCGAGCGCCGCGCGCGCCGCCGGCCTCGTGCTCACGGCTCGGGCCGAGAACCACCTCTACGGCCTCGGGGATCTGGGCGACACGATCGGCAGGTTGCGTGCGTACCGGGAGGCGGGGGCGGAGGTCGTCTATGCTCCCGGGCTCCTCGACCTGGACGAGATCGCTCGGGTCGTGCGCGAGGTGGAGGCGCCGGTCAACGTCCTCGCCCGCCCCAGGGGACCCTCGATCCCCGAGCTCGCCTCGGTCGGCGTGCGCAGGGTCTCCACCGGCGGGGCGCTGGCGATGGCCGCCTACGGAAGCCTGGTCTCGGCCGCCCGGGAGCTCCTCGACGCCGGCACGTCGTCGTACCTGGCCGGGGCGGTGGGCGACGACGCCCTGGAGGCCGCGTTCAGGTAGCGGAGACCCGGTCGGGGCTCGCCCGGCGACGCGCCTCCCACTCCACCAAGCCCAGGAGGAGGAGGCCCCCGCCCAGCGCCGCCCAGCCCCAGGGCGGGTCCGGGGACGATGGGTATCCCTCCAGGAGGAGCGAGCCGCCGCCCAGGATGGCCAGCGCGGCGCCCGCGGTCAGGCCGGCCAGCCGGAAGACGCGGGGACGGATCGCCGCCAGCGCGCCGAGCAGGGGGATGGCCGCCGCGTAGAAGGCGACCTCGACCCAGTGGTTGAGCTGGGCATGCTCGCTAGCGTCGTCCACCCGCTGCATGCCGGCCTGGTCGATCGCGTAGGCGAGCAGGGGCACGGCGGCCACGGCCACGACGATCGCCAGGGGGATGCTGGGGCGTCCGGCCCCCACCGCCGGCTCGCGCGGCACTCGCAGGAGGAGGAGCACCCCCGCCAGCGCGACGAAGGGGAGCGTGAAGACGTCCGCCATCAGGGCGATCGCCATCGTGGCCACGGCCGCGACCCCGAGCGTCACGAGGTGGACGAGGTGCGGCGCGGCTCCCTCCGGCTCGCGAGCGGCCGCCACGACGGGCGGCACGGAGAGCACCAGGAGCAGCGAGGCCACGATCACGTTGTGGTAGGCGTGAATCTCCTGCGACTCGCTGACGGCCCCGAAGATGGCCGTGAAGAGCCCGAAGGCGATGGCCGAGACGGCCATGACCACCGCGATCACGCGGAAGGCGCGGATCCGCCCGCTCGATCGGGCGTCGCGAGCCGAGCCGTCGCCGTGCGCCACGGACCCAGTTATACACGGGGGGCCGGTGGGACCGCCCGTGGGGGGACCTCCGGCCCGGGTCGGCACCCCGCGCGCCGCCGATATCCTTGCCCGTATGGCGGTCGCGACGATGCGCGCCCAGGGGAGGGTCCTCCGGCTCCTCCACCTCGCCTCCAGGCTCGCCCTGGGCGGGCTGCTGCTCTGGGCGGGGCTGGCCAAGGTCGGGGACCTGCAGGGGATGACCCTCTCGATCGACTCGTACCAGATCCTGCCGGAGTGGTCGGTGCGGCCGCTGGCCGCGGCCCTGCCGTGGATCGAGGTCGCGCTGGGCGCGTTCCTCGTGCTCGGGCTCTTCGTTCGATTCTCCGCGGTGGCGAGCGGGGTGCTGCTCGTGGGCTTCCTGATCGGGATGGCGCAGGCGAAGGCCCGCGGCCTCGCCATCGACTGCGGCTGCTTCGGGGCGGGAGGTCCGGGCGAGGGCGTGAGCTGGTTCGACATCCTGCGGGACGTGGCGCTGATCGGCGTGGCGGGGCTCGTCCTGCTGCTGCCGCGCGATCCGTGGGGGCTGGACGCGAGGATGGACCGGCTGCAGCACGGAGAGGAGACGTGATGGCTGAGCGCACCATGACCAAGAAGGAGCGTCGGGAGGCGGCCAGGGCGGCGAGGCTCGAGGCTCAGAAGCGGGCCAGGCGGAAGCGCCTGATCCGCTCGTGGGGGATCCCCCTCGCCGTCATCGCCGCGATCGCGCTCGTCGCCTTCATCACCACGATGGGGGACGACGGTGGCCCGGAGGTCGGCGAGGTGGAGGTCTCCGGCCCGGCCCGGCAGGCGGCGCTGGAGACCGGCGAGCCGTTCCCCGAGTTCTCCGCGACCGAGCTCGAGGGCGGCGAGGTGTCGTGGGCGCCCGGCGGGCCCTCGCTGATCGCGATCTGGGCCCCCTGGTGCCCGATCTGCCAGGAGGAGATCCCGATGATCGACGGGCTGGCGCCCGACTTCCCGGAGGTCGAGATGGTGACGGTGGCCACCGCGGTCGACGACCGGCCCGGGCCGACGGTGTCGGGGTTCGCGGAGGACGAGGGGCTCAGCCTCCCGATCGCCCTCGACGACGAGGCCGGGACGCTGGCGAGGGCCATGGGGATCCGAGGGTTCCCGACGGTCTACCTGGTGGACGCCGAAGGGGCGGTCGTGGCGGCCGCGGAGGGCCAGGTCGGCGAAGAGGCCCTCCGGGAGGCCCTCGACCAGCTGACCGCCGGCTGAGGAGGCGGGCGCCCCGGGCTGCGGCCCGGGGCGCCCGCGAGGTCAGGTCAGGTCCCAGTTCACGATCTTCGAGCGCGCGCCCTTGCTGATGCCGGCGAGGACCTTCCGGTTCAGCGTTCGCTTGTTGAACTTCCTCGCCATCTGGATGTTGTGCTCGTTGCTGTTCCCGATCTCCGTGAACAGCAGGAGGTACCTCGTGGACCTCGCTGGGACCTTGAGACGGAACCGCACGGTCACGCACCCCTCGCGAT
>DASUTW010000338.1:0-5140 GCA_036374395.1 Actinomycetota bacterium | reverse complement strand
CGTGGTGAACGAGGGGAGCGCCTCGCCGAGCTCGACCCGCTCCTCCAGGACCTCGGCCGGCGCCCGGCGCGTGACGTCGGCCTGGTACAGGATGAGCGCGGCGCGGCGGCGGGCTCCGCGCCGCCCGCCCATCTCACTGCTCCCGGGTGAGGTACTCGCCCGACCGCGTGTCGACCTTGATCTTGTCGCCCGGCCCCACGAACAGCGGCACCTGGACCGTGACGCCCGTCTGGAGGACCGCCGGCTTCATCGCGCCGCTCACCCGGTCGCCCTTCACGCCTGGATCGGTCTGCGCGACCTCGATCACGACCGCGGCCGGCAGCTCCACGCCGATCGGGACCCCCTCGTGCATCGGGATCAGGGCGGTCTGGCCCTCCACGAGGTAGCCGGCCATGTCGCCCACGACGTCCTTCGGCACGTGGATCTGCTCGTAGGACCCGGTGTCCATGAACACGAGCGCGTGCCCGTCGTCGTAGAGGTACTGCATCTCGTTGCGCTCCACGATGGCCAGGCCCACCTTCTCGTCGGCCCGGAACGTCCGGTCGAGCACCGCGCCGCTGCGGACGTTCTTCAGCTTCGTGCGCACGAAGGCGTGGCCCTTCCCCGGCTTGACGTGTTGGAAGTCAACCACCTGCCAGAGCTGGTCGTCCAGGTCGAGGGTCATCCCGGTCTTCAGGTCGTTCGTCGAGACGTTCACAGCACGATCAGCTCCTTGGTGGTCCTGGGAAGGGGCCGGCAGCCGCCCTCCTCGACCACCACGGCGTCCTCGATCCGGACGCCCCCCACGCCCGGCAGGTAGATGCCCGGCTCCACCGTCACTACGGCGCCCGCGGGGAGCACGTCCTCCGACGTCCTCCGCAGGGTCGGCCCCTCGTGGATCTCCAGACCCACCCCGTGGCCCAGCGAGTGCCCGAAATGGTCGCCGTGGCCGGCCTCCTCGATCACGCGACGGGCCGCCCGGTCGGCCTCCCCACCGACGACCCCGGCCCGGACCGCCTCCTCGCCGGCCCTCTGGGCCCGGGCCACGATGTCGTAGACCTCCCGGAGCTCGTCCCCCGGATCCCCGAACGCCAGCGTCCGCGTCATGTCCGAGTGGTAGCCGTCCACCACGCATCCGAAGTCGAGCTTGACGAGGTCCCCCGGGACCAGCGCCCGGTCGGTCGGGCCGTGATGCGGCTCGGCGGCGTTCTCGCCGAAGGCTGCGATCGTGTCGAAGCCGATCCGCTCGGCCCCGCCTCGCCGCATGGCCAGCTCGAGCTCGAAGGCCACCTCGCGCTCGGTCATGCCCTCGGCCAGCTTCCTCACGATCTCGTCGAAGGCCGCGTCGGTGACCTCCTGGGCCCGCTCCAGGAGGGCGATCTCCTCCGGCTCCTTCTCCCATCGGAGCCGCTCCACCTCGTGGCCGATCGGCACGAGCTCCACGCCCTCGAGCTCGGCCAGCGACTCGTAGCTCTCGTAGGTGACACCGTGACGCTCGAACCCAAGGCGCGAGGTGCCCGCCGCCTCCAGCACCGCCCCGAGCTCGTCGCGGAACCCATCGGCGTAGATGCGGCGGGCGAGGTCGGGCGCCTCCTTGGAGGACTGCTCGTCGTAGCGGGGATCCGTGAGGAGGACGGGGTCGCCCGAGAGCAGCAGCTGCGCGTTCGAGCCCGTGAACCCCGAGAGGTAGCGCACGTTCACCACCCGGGTGATCAGGATCGCCTCGACCCCTAGGTGGTCGAGCCGCTCGGCGAGCCGTCCTCTCCTCGTTGCGTGATCCATCCCAACGCCTCCAGCGCCACATGATAGCCGCCGGCCCCCAGGCCCACGATCACGGCCCGGCACGCCTCCGAGATCACGGACCGACGCCGGAAGCCCTCGCGGGCGAAGACGTTGGTCTGGTGCACCTCGATCGCAGGCAGCCCCGAGGCCTGCACCGCGTCCCGCACGGCGTGGGAGTAGTGGGTGAGCGCGCCGGGGTTCGCGATCACCGCCTCGAACCCCTCCTCCCGCGCCGCGAGCAGCCATCCCACCAGATCCCCCTCAGCGTCACTCTGGCGCCAGGTCAGCCGATGGCCCAGCTCCTCGGCCCGGGCCGAGACCCCCGCCATCACGTCCTCCAGCGACTCGTCCCCGTACAGATCCGGGTCCCGGGAGCCCAGGGCGCCGAGGCTCGGCCCCAGGAGCAGCAACACGTTCACGCAACGCCTCCCAGCGCCTCGCTCAGCACCTCGCGGATCGCCTCCGGCCGCACGTCGACCACGCGGGGCCGCCCCACGTCCTCCAGAAGCACGAAGCGGAGGCCCCGCCGGTACTTCTTGTCGAGGCGCATCGCCTCGAGGACCTCCTCGGGGTCGAGCTCGGGGAACGACTGCGGGAGGCCGAGCGAGGCCAGCACCCGCCGGTGCCTCGCCGGGAGGTCCTCGGAGCCGATGCCGAGCGTCACCGAGAGCCGCGCCGCGAAGGCCATCCCCATCGCCACCGCCTCCCCGTGGGAGACCCGCCCGTATCCCTCCAGCCGCTCCAGGGCGTGGGCCAGCGTGTGGCCGTAGTTGAGGACCGCCCGGGCGCCGGTGTCCCGCTCGTCGGCCTCCACCACCGACGCCTTGGCCCGCACGCAGGCCGCCACGAGGTCGGCGAGCGCGCCCGGATCCCGGGCCAGCACGGCGCCGTGCCTTCGCTCCAGCACGTCGAGGACCCCCGGATCCACCGCGAGCCCGTACTTCGCCACCTCGCCCAGGCCCGAGCGGAACTCCTCCTCGGGGAGGGCCGCCAGCGTGCTGACGTCGGCCAGCACGGCCGCCGGCTGGTGGAAGGCGCCCACCAGGTTCTTGCCCCGCGGGAGGTTCACGCCGACCTTTCCCCCGATCGCTGCGTCGACCTGGGCCGTGAGGGTCGTGGGGAGATGGACGAACGGCACGCCGCGCATGTAGGTGGCCGCGACGAACCCCGCCACGTCGCCGGTCGAGCCTCCGCCCAGCGCCATCACGGGGTCCGATCGGTGCGCCCCCTGGGTCGCCAGGTGCTCCCAGAGCGCCTCGGCGGTGCGCAGGGTCTTCGCCTCCTCGCCGTCGGGGACGGCGAGGTGCACGGCCGGCAGATCGAGCGAGGCCTCGAGCGTCCCCAGGAACCGCTCGGCCACGGGCTGGGAGGCCACCACGAACGCCCGCTCGGCGCCGGGGAAGGGGGGCAGGACCTCGCCCGTCCGGCCCAGCAGCCCGACGCCGATCACGACGTCGTAGGCGGCCCCGGGCACGCGGACGGGAACCGTGATCATCCCAGCCCCTCGACGATGCGGTCGACGATCGCCTCCGGCGGCCCGTCCGCCTCCACCCTGAGGTGCGCGGCGGCGGCGTAGGCCTCGGCGCGGTCGCGCAGCAGCGCCTCGAGGTCCGCGCCGACGGTCACCGGGCGCGGCACGTCCCCCAGCCTGGCCACCAGCACCTCCGCCGGGGCCTCGAGCAGGACGACGCGGCCCGAGGCCCGCATCGCCTCGCGGTTCGCCGGGTCCAGGACGGCGCCTCCTCCCGCCGCGATCACCGCGTCGCCGTCCTCCGCCAGCAGGGCGATCGCCTCTCGCTCCAGCGAGCGGAAGCCCGCCTCCCCCGCCTCGGCGAAGATGCCCGCCACGTCGCGGCCGGCCCGGGACTCGATCTCCTGATCCACGTCCACGAACGGAACCCCGAGGCGCCGGGCGAGGAGGGTCCCCGTCGTGGTCTTCCCGGAGGCCGGCATCCCGACCAGCCAGACCTTCACGCGCCGCCCCTCAGCGAGCGGAGGTACCCGTCGCGGTTGCGGCGTGTCTCCTCGACCGAGTCGCCACCGAACTTCTCCAGGGCAGCTTCCGCCAGCACGTGGGCCACCACGGCCTCCCCTACGACCGCGGCGGCGGGGACCGCGCACACGTCGGTCCGCTGACGGATCGCCTGCGCGGGCTGCCCCGTGTCCAGGTCGACGGTGTCCAGGGGGCGGGGGAGCGTCGAGAGCGGCTTCATCGCGGCCCGCACCCGGATCGGCTCGCCCGTCGACATGCCGCCCTCGATCCCACCCGACCTTCCGGTGCGGCGGCGCGGCCCGGCTCCCTCGGGGCCCGGCTCGATCTCGTCGTGCGCCTGGGAGCCGGGCCGCGCCGCCCCCGCGAACCCGTGCCCCACCTCCACCCCCTTGATCGCCTGGATGCTCATCAGCGCCAGGGCCAGCCGCGCGTCCAGCTTCCGCTCGTGGTGCACGTAGGTCCCGAGCCCCGGCGGCGCGCCGTGCGCCACGACCTCGAACACGCCGCCCAGGCTGTCGCCCTCGCGGCGAGCCGCGTCGATCGCCGCCACCATCCGCTCCGAGGCATCGGGGTCGAGGCAGCGAACCGGGGACGCGTCGATGGTGGGGAGGTCTTCGGGCGCGGGAGCGGTCCCGAGCTCGCCCTCCTCGCCTCCGATCCGCACCACGTGCGAGAGGACCGCCATCCCCAGCTCGGCGAGGAAGGCCTTGCAGAACGCTCCGGCCGCCACGCGGGCCACGGTCTCGCGCGCGCTGGCCCGCTCCAGCACGTTCCGGACGTCGTCGAAGCCGTACTTCTGCGCCCCGGTCAGGTCCGCGTGGCCGGGGCGTGGACGGGCCAGCCGGTCGTCGGGATCCGGGGAGCCGAAGGGGGCCATCCGGCGGCTCCACTTCGCCTCCCACTCCGCGTTCTCGATCAGGATCGCGATCGGGCTGCCCAGGGTCCGCCCGTGCCGCACCCCCCCGAGCACCTCGAAGCGATCGGCCTCCAGCCGCTGGCGCCCGCTCCGCCCGTAGCCGTGGCGTCGCCGTGCCAGCTCGCCCTCGATCTCCTTCTCGGAGATGGGGACGCCCGCCGGCAGGCCCTCCAGCACGGCCACGAGGGCCTTCCCGTGCGATTCGCCCGCGGTCAGAAGTCTCATCGTGCCAGCATACGGAGGAGGCGGCCCGAAGGCCGCCTCCCAGCTCCGACGGCCGCTCCCCCCGCGGTCGCAGCCATCGGATCCCGCCGGCCGGGCGGGTCAGCCCCGGCCGCGTCCCATCGGGCCGCGCGGGGGCGTCACTTCCTCTCTCCCGGCTCGCAGAGCGTGAAGGACTGGTCGCCGAACCGGAAGTTGGCGCACCCTCCCTGCACCGAGACGAGCTGGAAGTTGTCGGCGAACGTCTC
>DASUTW010000337.1:0-7464 GCA_036374395.1 Actinomycetota bacterium | reverse complement strand
CTCCGGGAACCCGGAGCGGGCCCGGCCCCCCGCGAGGTTACGGGATGGACACTTCGGTCTCGCAGTCCGACGCGTTGTCGTCGCCGGCGCCGCCATCGCAGAAGTCGTCGCCGTCGCCCCCGTCGATGTTGTCGCTGCCATCCTGGCCGTAGATGCGGTCGTTCCCGGCATCGCCGCCCAGGTCGTTGTTCGACCCGTCGTTGCCGGGGCCGCCGTAGATCACGTCCGGGCCGCCTCCGGGGTCGGACGTGTCGTCTCCTCCGCCGCCGTAGAAGACATCCGCCTTGCCCCCGCCCTGGAAGGCGTCCTTCCCGGCGCCGCCCTTGATCTTGCTCCTCCCTGGGCCTCCGTCGACGAAGTCCTGGCCACCCCCGGCGCAGATGAGATCGAACCCCTTCCTGCCGTAGATCTGGTTGTCACCCTTCCCGGCCAGGATGACGTCGTTGCCGTTCGTGCCCTTGATCACCGTGGCGTTGCTCTTGATCGTGGGCGTCTTGCCGAAGCACTTCTTTCCGGCCGCCTCCGCGCCGGGTAGCGCCAGCAGCAGCGCCACCACGCCGGCCACGACCAGCGAGGTGATGGCGGCGACCTTCCGAACCGTCGAGGCACCCATCCCGATGCTCCTTCCGCTTGGGCGGGCGCCGGGATGCTACGCCTCATAGCAGCCCGCACGCAATGGCCATTTCGGAGCAAGCGTCGACTCTCCTTCCTACGCCCGATCGGGGGCCCGCGCGGTGAGGAGCGCGTACTGCACGTATCCTCCCTCCCGCAGGCGCTCGATCTGGCCCAGGGCCACGCGCGAGGCCCACACCTGGGCCCGGGAGGCTCCCCGAGGGTGGGCGAGCCTCCCCCGCATCACGCGCATGGCGGGGTCGATCGTCCTCGACGCGCAGAGCTCCACCCGGACGTCCTCGAGCCCGGCCTCCTCTGCCAGAGCCGCGACGCGGCCGCCGCTGGCCAGCGGGCGGACGCGCAGGCCCCAGACGCGGAGCTGCGCCAGCCCGGCGGCCGCGTCGCGGACCCCCCGCGGCCACCGCTCCGCCGTCAGGTCCGACATCGAGAGGACCCCGCCCGGCCGCAGGACCCGCACCGCCTCGCGGAAGAACGCGGCTCGGGACGGGAAGTGGAAGGCGGCCTCCACCGAGATCAGCCCGTCGAAGGCGTCCTCCCCGAACGGCAGGCGGACGGCGTCGGCCAGCACGGGCCGGGCCCGGGCCTCGTCCAGCCGCCCTCTCCCCGCGCGGAGCTGGAGCTCGGTGACGTTCACGGCGGCCAGGAAGCGTGGCCGCACGACGCGGGCGATGACAGGGTCCTGGGCACCGAGCCCGTTCGCCACGTCGAGCGTCACGCCGCCCGGGGGGAGCCGCTCGGCCAGCTTCTCGACGAGGCGCACCGGGGCGCGCGGCGCCTCCTCCTCGGTCCCCTCGCCCTCCCACCAGCCCAGGTTGAGCCATCCGGGCGCCAGGGCGAGGAAGAAGTCGGTCCCGAGGCTCTCGTACACCGCCGGCACGGAGCGAGGCCCCAGGCGCAGGGTCGTTGCCAAGTGTCGAAGGTTCTCGCGGGTTATCCCGAACATCTCTCCAGGCTAGCGCCGCGCCCGAGGAAGAGCGCGATGAAGGTCGAGCGAGACGTGGCTTCCGCGCAGACCGTTCCCTTCACCCTCTTCGCTCGACCTTCGCGTGCCACCTGCCGCTCGGCGTGGGCCCCTCGAGCCTCACCCCCCGCCGCAGCCGCGGGTTGACCGACGAGCGGCCCGGGTCCACCATGGCAAGCCTGCTGTGCTACCGGAGCGCCGGGCTGGTGATCGGCACCTGACCAAGGAGCGGAGCGAATGAGAAGGGTCGTATTGGTGACGGCGGCGTTCGCCGTGCTTGCCTCGATGACGATGCCGGCGGCCCAGGCCGCCCCGATGTGCCTGGGCAAGCGGGCCACGATCGTCGGGACGAGCAAGGGCGAGGTCATCCGGGGGACGAAGAGGAACGACGTGATCGTGGCCAAGGGCGGCGACGACGTCATCCGGGGGAAGGGCGGCCACGACCGGATCTGCGCCGGGGGCGGCGACGACGTCCTGATCGGGGGGAAGGGCCGCGACCGGCTGGACGGAGGCTTCGGCGCCGACATGTTCCGTGGCGGACCCGGCCGCGACACGGTCAGCTACGTGGGCCGCACGGCGAAGGTCGACGTGGTCCTGGACGACGTCGCCAACGACGGCTACATCACGGGCGAGGGGGACAACGTCAGGACGGACGTCGAGAACGCGATCGGCGGGGACGGGCCGGACGGCCTGGTGGGGTCCGCGCTCGTGAACGTGTTCCACGGCGGACCCGGGAACGACGACCTCTTCGGCGGCGACGGGAACGACCGGCTCTTCGGCGAGGGAGGCGACGACTTCATCCTCGGCCAGAACGGTGACGACGACCGGGCCAACGGAGGTCCCGGCACCGACGACTGCGACGCCGAGACCGAGATCGCCTGCGAGGTCTGACCGACGGTCAGCCGACCGCGCACGCCGCGACCACGCGGCGTGCGCGGTCGGCCAGCCTCTCCGCCTCGGCGTCCCCCGCCGCCAGGCGCCGTTCGAGCTCGCCGAGCGTCTCGTAGAGCAGGTCCCATCCTCGACGCTCGGCGTCGAGACGCTCGGCGAGCTCGCCCCCCTCCACGAACGCCAGCGTCCGCCCCAGCCGCTCCGCCGCCATCGCGAGCAGCTCCTCGGCCTCGTCCCCGGCGCCTTTCGCCGCCAGCACCCCGGCCTTCAGCGTCAGGCGCAGCAGGGTCACCGTGGCCGGGATCTGCGAGATGAAGGCTCCCGTGAAGGGCCCGGCCACCGTCTTCACCTCGTCCCGGCCCGGGCCCAGGTGCCTCGCCAGCTCGGAGAAGAGCACCAGCCGCTCGTGGTCCCCGACCCAGGTACCCACGCGAGCGGCCTCGATGGCCGCGTCCGCGAACGCCTTCTTGTCGTGCCGCTGGATCAGCTCGCGGTGGTGGACGTGCGCCAGCCTCGGCTCGGACCCCCAGAGGGTCGAAAGGATGTACGCCTGGTCCTCGGCCCGGCCGATGAAGGACGGCGTGAAGGGCCGGTGCCGCCTGAGGGCCTCCACGAGGATCCCCACCGTTCCGGCGTGGACGTGGACACGTTCGATCGCCGTGGTCACCCCGTCGGGGCCGTCGATCCCGTATCGCGTCGAGGCCTCAGCCAGGGTGGAGAGACCCTGGGGCAGCGCGCTCCAGAAGAGGAGCTCGTTGGCCTCGGGTGACCGGTCGGGGACGGGGACGTCGGTCGTGAACAGCCCCTGGTCGATGTCCGCCTCGTTGACCAGCGCCGCGGCGAACCCCCCGAGCTCCACGCGGCGCCCTTCCGCGTCGATCCCGGTCCCGCCCCAGAGGGGGAAGGCGAAGTGCTCCAGCAGCGAGGCCCCCGTCTCCGAGACGAGCTCGTCCTGGGGCCAGCTGTGGTCGAGATCCGTCTTGAACGTCGCCACCACTTCGGGGTCGATCAGCACGTGCCAGACGGCCGCGATCGCCTTCCCGAAGCTGTGGTGGCGCCCGTAGGGCCCGCGGACGCCCAGCACCCCCAGGAGCTCCCGCGCGTGGGGCCGGTCGAGGAAGGCCTCGGCCGCCGGGGCGAGCACCTTCGCCACGAGACGCTCAGCGTCGGCCTCCCCGAACGCGTACAGCTCGAGGTGCTCCAGCCCGCCCATCTCGCGGACCTCGTGCTCGAGGTAGGGGCGGGCGATCTCCTGGAGGCGCTCGTGCGTCGTGGAGAGCGAGACCACAACCCGCAGGGGCCGGTCGGCCCCCCGCTCCCTCTCGAAGGCCATCCCCCGGTCCATGGCCGCCAGCCCGTATCGGAGCTCGCTCGAGGGGGCGTCGATGCCGATCTGGACCGGGTGGTCGTACCAGAACGCCTGAGGACCCGGATCCCGCAGGGCGCCTGTGATCTCGCTCGGGAGGTCCAGGTCGTCGACCTCCACGCCCGCCGGCGGTCCGGTCAGCAGAAGGTTGACGGTGAACAGGACCTGACGCGCGGCGTCGGTCACGGCGGGGCCGCGCTCCGTGATGTCGATCGCCCGCCGAGCCCGCAGCTCCGCGGCCCGAGCCTCCTCGTGACCTCGGATCCCCACGCCCTCGGGGAAGAACACGGCCCAGATGCGCTCGGCCAGCTCGTCAACCGAGCTCCCGGCGTCCTCCCGCTCCAGGAACGCGGCCAGTGCCCCCATCCGCTCGGCCAGCGCGGCGTCCCGGTCTCCGAGACCGTCCAGCTCCTCGTCGATCCTCCGGAGGCCATCCGCCAGGAACGCGGCCACAGCATCGCCGCCTTCAGCGGCGGCGGACAGGTGGACCGCGGCATCGTCCGACCCCGCGAGCGCCAGGAGGAATGCGGAGCTCGAGGAGACCGCGGATCGATCGCCGGGCCGGAACCCGGCGGCCGCGTCGACCAGCGGGAGAGCCCCGGGCTCGGCCCGCGGCGTGACGAGCGCCCGGACGACGTCGTCGAGCCGATGTTTGAGGCGCGGCGCCACGGAGCGATGCTACCCTCCCGCCGAGAGCGAGAAGAGGGAGGCGAGATGTACCGCTGGTGGGTGTTCCTGCACGTCGTCGGGGGGTTCGGATTCTTCATGGCGCACGGGGCGTCGGCGATGGCGTCGATCCGGCTCCGGACCGAACGGAGCCCGGAGCGAGTCAAGGCCCTGCTGGACCTCTCGTCCTCGAGCCTGGGCTTCATGTACGTCTCCCTCCTCCTGCTGCTGGCCGGGGGCATCGTCAGCGGCTTCCTGGGGGACTGGTGGGGCGAGGGATGGATCTGGACCGCGATCGCCCTCCTGATCCTCATCATGGGCGCGATGTACGGGCTGGCCTCGGGCTACTACAACCAGGTGCGGGAGGCGGCCGGGATCCAGACCTACGAGCAGAGGAAGAAGGGCATCGAGGCCGGCCCTCCGGATCCAGGCCGTCTGGACGTCCTCCTCTCGTCCTCCCGGCCCATGGTGATCATGGTGGTGGGCTTCGGCGGCCTGCTCCTGATCCTGTGGCTGATGATCCTCAAGCCGTTCTGAGCCTCTCCTCCGGGGGCGCGGCCCGGGTCCGCACCGAGCCTCGCTCGAACCGCCCCACCAGCCCCACGATCGCGAGCAGGATCAGCCCGGGGACGAGGATCCACAGCGGCCGCTCCAGCCACCAGCGGAGCGTGCTGTCCTGCTCCCGCCCGAACCCCATCGGCCACAGCAGGAGGATCGCCAGGAGGTAGGCGGTCATGTGCCAGAGGAAGAGCGTCATGATGACGCTGTTGCCGAGGATCGTCGCCTTCCACGGGCCGCGCCGCTCCAGCCACGGGGCCAGCCGGTCGCGCAGCAGCATCACCGCCCCGATCGTCCAGATCCCCACGAGGAGGAAGACGATCGTGGGCGGGAACGCGTTCGAGATCGGCTCGGCGTCGGTGCCCAGCGCGCTCTTCGGGTAGTAGCCGATCATCGGGAACCACTCGAACCGCCGGTCTCCTCCCAGCCAATCGAAGAGCCACGGGTTCGTGGCCAGCAGGAGCCCCGCCAGCCCGCCGATCGCCATCGCCCAGAAGACCTTCCTCGGCAGGCGCTGCAGGGTCCCGTCTGCGTAGAAGTGCCCGAGCTGGTGGGGCAGAAGCAGCACGAACGGGATGTTGAGGTACCGCAGCCGATACATGTCGAAGCCGAACCCGAAGAGGTCCACCACGAACGGCCCCGCCGCCAGAACCCCTACGATCCACCAGCGGAAGCGGCGGTGGAGCCAGATCGTCGCCGGACTGATCGCCACGACGACGAGGTACACGGCCAGGAACCACAGCGGTCCGAACGGGAGGGTTCCGGGCGGCGGGTTCATCCCCCGAAGCAGCCGCGTGTCGCCCCAGAGCACCGGGCCGGTGGGCCGACCCACGTCGGCCAGGTGCAGCGCCACCTGGACCGCGAGCCAGAGCCCGAGGAAGACGAGCGATGGACGGAGCAGCCGCTCCACACGGCTCTTGACGAAGGCCCAGGTGGGATCTCCCCGCCGCTTGTACGCGTCGTAGGTGATCATGTTGGCGAACCCACCGACGAAGAAGAAGATCGGCATCACCTGCAGGAACCACGTCGCGAGCCAGAGCCCCGAGGTCTCCCCGATCGCGCTCGTCTGGTAGAGGAGGCCATCCTCCCACCAGATGATCGCGATCAGCCAGTGGCCGAGCACGACCGTGACGATGCTGAACGCACGCAGGAAGTCCATGACTCGGTCGCGGGTGGCGGGGGTCCGATCGGCGAGCTCGTCCAGCGAGCGGATCATGACTGCTCAGACTATCGCTCCCCGTTGGGGGGTTCTCGCTCGTGGACGCCGATGTAGAGCCCGTCTCAGGCGAGGCCGAAGGGATCCGGCTCGGTCTGCCTGCGCCACACGATCGAACCCGCCGCCACCGGGATCAGGAGGACGATCACCATGGCGGTCAGACTGGCCTTCGCTCCCCATTCGGTTGCGCCGACGGCCAGCGCGAGCATGCCACCGAGCAGTATGGCTGCCTCTGCCGTTCGGTACAGCCTTGGCTGAGCCCGCCGCGCCTCCAGCGTCCACGTCAGGGCCGCGACCGAGAGGAGCGCGACCGCGAGCGAGCCGACGAGCAGCCATCGCACGGCGTCGGGCAGCGGCTCTCCCGCGTGCTCGACCGTGTTCAGCACGCCGGCGCCCCCGGCCGCCATCGCGATCACGAGGGGGAGGTGGAGATTGAGCCAGAGCTGCGTCCTCCTCGAGACAGGCCCCCGATGCGAGACGAGATCGAAGTAGATCCACCACAAGCCGATGGCCACCAGCACCCCAAGGAGACCGATCACGATCTCCCCCAGATCGAGCGGGCTGATCTCGGCCATGCCTGTGACGGCCCCGACGATGACCTCGCCCAGGACGATGATGACGAACAGGCCGAGCCGCTCGATCAGCGAGGGGGTGGCCGCGATGACCGCATCACCCCCCTGGCTCGCCGGCGGCGTCCAGCGGTGGAAGGCGACGACGATGCCGCCCACCTCGGCGAGCAGTCCCAGCACCCACAGCCAGTAGCGCACCGGGACCTCGACCCCGACGCTCGCTGCGAACAGGACCGCCGAGATGAGATAGGCGGTGGAGTACGGGACCGACGCCGGCCGGTGAGAGGGGTCGTGGAGCCCGGTACGGGCCCACAAGATCACCAGCAGGAGCGTGTTGGCCGCGTAGCCGAGCGCGAACCCGGTCGAGCCGTCGCCGGGGACGTCGGCCGCGTACACGGCCATGACGGCAACGGCCAGCATCTGGGCGAAGGTGAAGACCCGCACGCTGACGTCGTTGGTCGTATGGAGGTCGTGGTACAGGGTCCCGTTGATCCACGAGGACCACACCGCGTAGAAGAGGAAGACGAACCAACCGACGCCCGACCACGAGGGATGCTCGGCGAGTCGGTGCGCCAGCTGCGCGATGATGACCACGAAGACGAGG
>DASUTW010000336.1:0-3642 GCA_036374395.1 Actinomycetota bacterium | reverse complement strand
AGCGCGCCGATCGCGGCCAGATGCACGAACGTCGCAACGAGGACGTAGGCCCATATCCCGATCGAGGGGGTGGCCGGCGGGAGGATCCCCCCGGGCGCGAACTGGCTCATCCAGAGGGTCACCAGCAGGTAGAGCATGACGAACGTGAGGTGGCGGGCGCCTGGGAGCCTCGCGGCGCGGAGACCCCGGCGGAGGCCCTCGGCCGCCGAGGCTCCCTCCACGGCGATCACAGCGGGGACGAAGCCCAGGAAGTAGGCGCCGAGGCCCCAGGCGAGGAGGGCGCCGATCTGGCCGCCCAGGAGCCCCTGGGCCAGCGTGAAGACGATCAGCACGAGGCCGAGCTCGGCGGAGTGGATCGCGAACATGGACAGCGAAGTGGCGAGGAACCCCCGCCGCTCCTCCGTCCGAGCGGGGTCCCCCTGCTCTCCGGCGATCCAGCGGATGATCCCTGTCAGCGAGAGCGACCGGAGGGCGAGCACGACGACGAGGAGTCCCAGGGAGGCCACCGCCCCCGGCACGATCGTCGAGACCACGTTCGCGTCGAAGAAGACCGAGATCGGCGGGACCGCCCAGAACCCCGCCATCAGCGCCGGGGGTGCCTCGCTCCCCAGGCCCACCACGAGGCCCCAGAGCGCGAGCACGAAGAGGAAGGCCACGGCCAGGACGCGGGGGTCGGAGGCGGGAGGCACGCCGCGTCCGAGGGTCTCGAGGAGGGGCGGGTGGGGGGACGGGATCGAGAACCCGGCGAAGAGCCCACGCCGCGGGGGAGCGTCGGAGGGCTCTTCCTCAGTCGCCACCCGGTCGGGAGCGGGGGTCTCTTCGTCCGGCGCGGGGCCGGTCGACTCCACCAGCTCCTCGGGCCGCTGGGAAGCTCGATCCGTCGCGCGAGGCCGCTTCCGTCGCTTGCCCTTGCGGCCCATCAGCCCCCCCTCCTCCTCCACAGCAAGCTCAGCAGCGCGAGCGCCCCCCCCACGATGGCGAAGGCCGCGCCGAAGTTCAGCAGCGCCCTGTCCAGGAACAGGGTCGTGGGCGAGGGCTCCTCGAGGAGGCTCCCGTCCGGGTCGTGCTCGAGGGCGGCCACCGTCCCTCCTCGGGCGGCCACGTACAGGCGGTCTCCGTCCGAGGCGATGGGATGGACCTGATCGTCGCCGAAGGACCGCCTCCAGACGAGGAGCCCGCTCTCCAGGTCGATCGCCGAGACCTGGCCGCTGAGGTCACCCACGACCACCGAGCCCCCCGCGATCGAGGGGGACCCGCCGATGAGGAACCCCGGGACTCGGTAGGTCCACCGGAGCTCGCCGTCCGACCGATCCAGCCGGTAGAGGTGTCCCGCGGCGTCGGCGATGACCACGTCGGAGTCGGCCACGATCGGCATCTGACGCCCCGCGAAGGGGAAGCGGATGTCCGTGGTCCACTCGCTCCCGCCGCCCGCCAGATCGAAGGCGCTGGCTCGAGGCCGCCCGTCCACGGTCCCCGCCAGCACCAGGCCGCCTTCCTCGGAGGGCGAGGAGATGCCGAGGCCGATCCCCTCGGGGCGAAAGCCCCAGGCGGGCTCGCCGGTCTCCCGATCGAGGGCCTGGAGGAACGAGGTCCGCTCGCCCGTGATCTGCCCGGTGACGAGGAGGAGGTCGCCGGCCACCGCCGGGGCGCTCTCGAACCGCCGTCCGGCGGGGTTCTCGGGGAACGTCCACGCGACCGAGCCGCCGTCGAGGTCCACCGCGTACACGGTCCCGCGACGCGAGGCGACGTACGCCCGCCCCTCGGCCACGACGACGCCGCCCGGGGCGTGGCCCTCGATCTCGGTTCGCCACTCCTCCTCGCCGTCCGGGGCGCCCACGGCGACCAGAGCAGCCTCCTCCCCATCCCCCTCCACGAAGAGGACGAGGTCGCCCGCCACGGCAGGGGCGCCCCCGGTGCCCTCGGCACGCTCCACAGACCACAGCTCGTCGCCGCTCTCGGGATCGAGCGCCGCGACCTCAGATCGGCCCAGGACGACGAGCATCGCCTCGCCGAGCA
This sequence comes from Actinomycetota bacterium, assembly GCA_036374395.1. Taxonomy (GTDB): domain Bacteria; phylum Actinomycetota; class UBA4738; order UBA4738; family CALAEC01; genus DASUTW01. The sequence continues at coordinate 1,626 of DASUTW010000336.1, read as the reverse complement.
CCGGGGCGGCGGCCGGAGGGCCGTCCTCGAGCTCCGTCTCCCAGACCACCCGGTACGGGGGCGCCGGGCCCTCCGTCACGGCCGCGTGGGCGGGTGTCCGGCCTGCCACCGGCCACGGGGCTCGCTGGGCGCTCGCGGGCAGAGGGATCCAGGCCGCCGAGAGCAGCAGGCCGAGGACGAGGGGGGCTCGCAAACGCACGATCGCCCATTCTATGGGGGCGAGCGAGCCCACGCCCCTCCCAGCGGGGCGAGCCGCACGATCCCCACCAGGCTCACCGGCTCCAGGAGCGTCAGGGGATCCAGGTAGACGTCGTCGATCCGGGCGCCGAGATGGAGGTGGGGCGCCTCGGACCCCGGGTGACCGTCGCCGGTCCGCCCGATCAGGGCCCCGCGCAGGACGGTCTGCCCTTCCTCCACGTCGATGCGGGACAGCCACGAGTAGGTGGTCCGGATCCCGCCCGGATGGAGGATCGAGATGAAGCGCTGGCCGGCGACCCGTCCGGCGAACGACACCACGCCCCGCTCGGCGGCCCGCACCCGGGTCCCGCGCTCGGCTCCGATGTCGATCCCTCGATGGCCCGGTCCGTACGGGGTCGCCGCCGGCTCGAAGCCTCGCAGGACCCGGCCCAGAACCGGCCAGGCGTAGCCCCCCACCGCGACCGCCTCGCCCACCGAGGGGCCGGGGACGGACCCGACGATCGCCGTGAGGATCCCCGTCGCGGCCGCGACCACGGACGATCCATGCATGCGTCCACCTCCTCCGAGGGGGACGGGACGACCTTAGCAGGAGGGTCCGACACGAACGGCGATCAGGCGTCGCGGTCGTCCAGCCCGCGCCGGAGGTTTCCCACCGCCTTCGTGTGGATCTGGCAGATCCGGGACTCGGTCACGCCCAGGATCTCCCCGATCTCGGCCAGCGTCAGCCCCTCGAAGTAGTAGAGCGTGACGACGACCTTCTCCCGCTCCGCCAGCGAGTTGATGGCGTGGGAGAGAAGGCCCCGCATCTCCTGGCCCTCGAGCTCCGCCGTGGGGTCGGCGTTCGCCGCGTCGGCCAGCGTGTCGAGCAGCGTCCTCGACTCGCTGCGGTCCTCTCCCCCGGCCACGACGTCGTCGAGGGCGAGCACGGACACGAACGAGATCTGGCTCACCACCTCGTGCAGATCATCCAGGCCGATGCCGAGGTGCTCGGCCACCTCCTCGTCCGATGGCGATCGGCCCAGCTTCGCCTCCAGGGTCTGGTAAGCCTTGTCCAGCTCCCGGGCCTTGAACCGCACCGACCGGGGAACCCAGTCCAGGGCCCGCAGCTCGTCGATGATCGCGCCCTTGATGCGGGGGATCGCGTACGTCTCGAACTTCACGGCGCGGGACAGATCGAACTTCTCCAGGGCGTCGATGAGCCCGAACATGCCGAAGGACGTGAGGTCGGCTTGGTCCACGTTCTGGGGGAGGCCGGCGGCGAGCCGTCCCGCCACGAACTTCACCAGGGGGGCGTAGTGGAGGATGAGGCGCTCCCGGATCTCCTGGGATCCGTTCGCCTTGTACTCCTTCCAGAGCGCGGTCAGCTCGTCCTGCTCGACGGCCTGCTGGTCGCTGGCGATCGGTCGACCTCCTCGTCAGGCTCGCGGG
>DASUTW010000335.1:0-3132 GCA_036374395.1 Actinomycetota bacterium | reverse complement strand
GCGGTGGGCCTGCGGATCTGCCGCCAGCTCTCCGATCTCGAGCACGACTCGCTGGCCCGGGCCGACGTCCTCGCGTTCGTCGGGTCGACGTCTCCCCAGGGCCACCTCCTCCCGCTGGTCGTGGGCACGCGGTTGCTCCTCGACCGCGCGCTCGCCGAGGGCTGCGACCTCGTCGTGATCGACACGACCGGGCTCGTCTCGGGCGTGTACGGCCAGCTCCTCAAGGGCTATAAGGTGCAGCTTCTCCAGCCGGACCACGTGATCGGGATCGAGCGGGGGAGCGAGCTGGCCCCCGTGCTGGGCGTGGCGCGCCGCTTCAGCGCCGCCCAGGTCGAGTCCTTGAAGGTCCACCCCGACGTGGTCCCGACGTCGGTCGAGCAGCGAGCCCTCAATCGCCAGGAGTCGCTGAAGCGCACCTTCGGCGGGCCGCTCCAACGGTGGCGCGTCAAGCCGACCGTCTTCCTCCCCACCCTCCCCGACCTCTTCGACCTCGCCGCGCTCGACCGCATCGTCGTCGGGCTGTCGGACGGGAAGGGAGGGACGATCGGGATCGGCTACCTGGAGCACGTGGCCGAGGACGGGGGTCTGCGGCTCGTCTCGCCCGCCACCGAAGGACCGAAGGCGCTCGTGCTCGGCTCGGTCCGTCTCGAGGAGGACTTCCGCAGCCGGCGGGTGGAGCTGCGGAACCTCCTCGGCTCGGACTGACATGCGCCGGTCGGCCCTGCTCCTGCTGGTCCTCCTCGCCGCCTGTGGGCGCCAGGCGGCGCCCCAGCCGGGCGAGGTGATCCGGTTCGAGACGTCGGACGGCGTCGAGCTCGCGGGCGAGTTGCGCGGGGAGGGGACGAGCGGGGTCGTCCTCGGCCACATGTACGGCTCGAGCCGCGAGGCGTGGGCCGCCTTCGCCCAGCAGGCGGCCGACGCCGGCTACCGGACTCTCGCCTTCGACCTCCGGGGCTTCGGCGAGTCCGGCGGGACCAGCAGCGCCCCCGACGCGCCGACGGACCTCCGGGCGGCGGTCGAGGCGATCCGCGAGCACGGAGCGCAAGAGGTGGTGGTGATCGGCGCCAGCTTCTCGGGGACGGGCGCGCTGGTGGCGGCGGGCGAGGAGAATTGGGCCGGCGTGGTCACGCTGTCGGCGCCGGCCTCGTTCGAGGGGCTGCGGGCCGACGAGGCCGTGGTCGAGGCGGTGGACGAGCCGAAGCTCTTCATAGCCGCGCAGGGCGACGGCTCCGCGGCGAGCTCGGCTCAGGGATTCTACGACGCGTCCTCGGGGGCCAAGCGCGTGGAGATCGTGGTAGGGGACGAGCACGGCACCGACCTGCTGGAGAGCTCGAGGGCCCAGCTCGTCCGGGATCTCCTGATGGCCTTCCTCAGGGCTCAGCTCTCGTGATGGCCGCGCGGGTTGGGGGTCGAGCCGGCCGGCCGGAGTACGATCCGGTCGTGCGGCTCCTCGACGTCCACGAGCCCCTCGATCCCGGGGGCGACGAGCACGGTGACGCCGCCGGCGTCGATCTCGCGGTCCCCGGTTTCGGGCTCCTCGGTGAGCCGGGCCTCCATCGCCCCGTCCTCGAGCACCAGCCGGATGCGTGCTCGCGGGTTGAACCGGCGCGCGGCCTCCTGGGACCTCTCAAGGATGTCCTTGGCCCAGTCGCTGAACTCGAGATCCGCGCTCGTTCCCATCCGGCGGTCCACGCTATCACCCCGGCTCTGGTACCTTCCGGTCGTTCATGACGAGGCCGATCCTGTTCCTCTCGGATTACGGGCTGGCCGACGAGTTCGTCGGCGTCTGTCACGCGGTGATGGTCCGGATCGCGCCCGGCAGCCCGATCATCGACCTGGCCCACGAGATCCCGCCTCAGGACGTGCACCGGGGCGCCGCGGTCCTCCGGCAGGCCGCCCGACACGGGCCGCGCAACGGCGTCTACGTGGCGATCGTGGACCCCGGCGTCGGCACCGAGCGGCGGCCGGTGGCGATCCAGGCAGGGGATGCGTTCCTCGTCGGCCCCGACAACGGCGTCCTCTCGACCGCGTGGACCGAGCTCGGCGGCGCTCGTCGGGCGTTCAAGATCTCCTCGCGGGAGGTGATGCTCGACAAGGTCTCGCCCACGTTCCACGGGCGAGACGTGTTCTCCCCGTGCGCGGCGCACCTCTCGAACGGCATGTCGATCGAGGAGGTCGGCGAGGAGGTCGACCCCGCGACCCTGGTCGAGGTTGCCCTTCCGGGGGCTCGGATCGAGCCGGGCTACGTCCACTGCAAGGTGATCGGCATCGATCGCTTCGGCAACGTCCAGCTGTCCGCGCGCCCCGATGACCTGTCGGAGGCCGGCATCCCCTCCGACGACCTGATCCACATACGAGCCGGCGGTCGCGGGTATGACGTGGCCGTGCGGGAGACGTTCGCCCACGTCGAGGAGGGTGAGGGGGTCGTGGTCGTGGACTCCGCGGGGTTCCTCACGCTGGCCAAGAACCGTCGCAACGCGGCGAGGCAGCTCGGGATCAGCGTGGGCGATCACGTCGTCCTGGCGCCCGTGACCCCGGGGGCCTGACGTGGGCCAGCGCGTCCTGATCACCGGGATCGCGGGGCACCTCGCGGGGGAGCTGGCTCGGCGGCTCGAGGACGACCCCGAGGTCGAGTACCTTGTCGGCGTGGACCTCGTGGAGCCGCGCGCGGACCTCACCAGGCTGGAGTACGTGCGGGCCGACATCCGGAACCCCCTCGTGGTGAAGGTGCTCCAGACCACCGAGGTCGACACCGTCGTGCACCTCAGCCTGCTCTCCACGCCCCACGGCGTCGGCGGCCGCAGCAACATGAAGGAGATCAACGTCATCGGGGCCATGCAGCTCTTCGCGGCCTGCCAGCGGGCGGAGGCCGTGCGCCGGATCGTCATGAAGTCGACGACGGCCGTCTACGGCTCCGGCCCGAAGGATCCCGCGGTGTTCACCGAGGACATGAGCGCGCGCTCCGAGGCCCCACATGGCTACGCGAAAGATGCGATCGAGGTCGAGGCCTACGCGCGGAGCTTCGCTCGTCGCCGGGACGACGTGGACCTCACCGTCCTTCGCTTCGCCAACTTCATCGGGCCCGGGGTGGCCTCGACCCTCACGCGCTACTTCTCCCTCCCGTTGATCCCC
>DASUTW010000334.1:0-3466 GCA_036374395.1 Actinomycetota bacterium | reverse complement strand
TGCAGCCCTCGTCGCGCTCGTCGTGGGCCTGATCCTCGGGTTCCTCCTCCGCGCCGCGCTGCGAGGCCGTGCGGTCTCCGCCGCCGAGAGCCGCGCCCGACGGCTCGTGCTCGAGGCGGAGGAGGAGGCCCAGACGACGGTTCACCGCTCGCTCGCCGAGGTCAAGGACGAGATCGCGGCGATGCGGAGGGAGGCCGAGGACGAGATCCGGCTCCGGCGGGAGGAAGCCGCGAGGCAGGAGGAGCGGCAGGTCCGTCGCGAGGAGGCCCTGGAGAGCAAGGCCGCCCGGATCGAGCAGGCCGAGGCCGCCCTGGATCGGGACCGGGCCGCGCTGGCGGCAAAGGCCGACCAGCTGAAGGCCGCCGGCGAGGACATCCAGAGGCGCCTGGAGCGGGTGGCCTCGATGACCGCGCAGGAGGCCAAGGAGGCCTTGGCGGAGGGGATGCGGGAGGCCGCCAAGCGAGAGGCCATGGCCAGCATCCGGGAGGCGGAGGAGCGGGCCCGCGAGGAGGCCGAGGAGAGAGCCCGGAAGATCGTCACGATCGCGATCCAGCGGGTGGCCGCGGAGCAGACGGCGGACGCGTCGGTCGCCGTCTTCCCGCTCCCGTCCGACGACCTCAAGGGCCGCATCATCGGCCGGGAGGGGCGGAACATCCGCCACTTCGAGGCCCTCACGGGCGTGAACCTGGTGATCGACGACACGCCCGAGGCGGTCGTGCTCTCGAGCTTCGATCCCGTGCGTCGGGAGGTGGCCCGCCTCACCCTCGAGAAGCTGGTCCAGGACGGGCGCATCCATCCGGCCAGGATCGAGGAGATGTTCGAGCGGTCCTCCGGGGAGGTCGAGGAGCAGATCCGGAGGGCCGGGGAGCAGGCCGTAATCGACGTGGGGCTGACCGACGTGCACCCCGAGATGATCCGGGTCCTGGGGCGGCTCCAGTTCAGGACCTCCTACGGCCAGAACGTGCTCCGCCACCTGGTGGAGTCGGCTCACATCGCCGGGGTGATGGCCGCCGAGCTGGGGATCGACCCCACGCTCGTCAAGCGGGCCGCGCTGATGCACGACATCGGGAAGGCGGTTACCCACGAGGTGGAGGGCTCGCACGCCTTGATCGGAGCCGAGCTCGCCCGCCGGCTCAAGGAACCGCCCGAGGTCGTCCACGCCATCGAGTCCCACCACGGCGAGGTGGAGCAGCGCACCGTCATCGCGGTTCTGGCCCAGACGGCCGACCAGATCTCCGGCGGCCGGCCGGGCGCCCGGCGCGAGAGCATCGAGCAGTACGTCAAGCGGCTGGCGCGCCTCGAGGAGATCTGCTCGGCGCACCCCGGCGTGGAGAAGGTCTACGCGATGCAGGCCGGCCGCGAGGTCCGGGTCATGGTCGAGCCCGAGGAGGTGGACGACCTCGCCGCGCAGGTTCTGGCCAGGGACATCGCCAAGCAGGTGGAGGAGGAGCTGCAGTACCCGGGCCAGATCAAGATCACGGTCGTGCGGGAGACCCGCGCCAGCGAGCTGGCGAAGTAGCCTGGGGGCCATGGAGCGGTACCTGATCCGGACGTTCGGCTGTCAGATGAACGAGCACGACTCCGAGCGCATCTCGGGGCTTCTGGAGTCCCGAGGGCTGGAGCGGACCGAGCGTGTGGACGAGGCCGAGGTCGTCGTCCTCAACACCTGTGCGGTCCGCGAGAACGCCGACAACCGACTCTACGGGAACCTCGGCCACCTCCGGGCCGCGAAGGAGGCCAACCCCCGTCTTCGGATCGTGGTGGCGGGCTGCCTGGCCCAGAAGGATCGAGGCGAGATCCAGCGGCGAGCCCCGTGGGTCGATGTCGTCGTGGGTACCCACGCCGTTCCGTACCTGGCCGACCTCCTGGAGCGCGCGGACCGCGAGGGTCCCCAGATGGACGTCCGCGAGTATACGGAGGTCTTCCCCAGCGCGCTTCCGGCCCGCAGAGAGGTGGCGCACGCCGCCTGGGTCTCGGTCTCCACGGGCTGCGACAACCTGTGCTCGTTCTGCATCGTGCCGCTCGTCCGGGGGCCCCAGCGGTCCAGGCCGCTGGGTGAGGTCCTGGCCGAGGTCCAGGGGCTGGCCGCCGAGGGGGTCCTCGAGGTCACCCTCCTGGGCCAGAACGTCAACACCTACGGCCGGGACCTGACGGTCCCCGACTCCCCACGGAAGCCGCTCTTCGCGGAGCTGCTGCGCGCCGTGAACGAGGTGGAGGGGATCGAGCGGATCCGATTCACGAGCCCCCATCCCCACGACTTCACGCCCGACGTGATCGAGGCCATGGCCGAGTGCGAGAAGGTCTGCGAGCACATCCACTTCCCCCTGCAGTCGGGGTCGGACCGCATCCTCAAGGCGATGCGACGCTCCTACCGCTCGGCCCGCTACCTCTCGTGGCTGGAGCGGATCCGCGAGGCGGTGCCGGGGATCGCGGTCAGCACGGACATCATCGTGGGGTTCCCGGGCGAGACCGAGGAGGACTTCCGGCAGACCCTCCGCGTGGTGCAGGAGGCTCGTTTCGACGCGGCCTACACGTTCCAGTACTCGCCGCGCCCCGGGACGCAGGCCGCCGGCTACGAGCCCCAGGGTCCCAAGGAGGTAGTCCAGGAGCGGTTCGATCGGCTGGTCGCCCTGCAGGAGGGGATCTCGCTGGCCAAGAGCCGCGGCCTCGAGGGCTCCGTCCAGGAGGTGCTCGTGGAGGGCTCGGGTCGCAAGGGCGGGGTCCAGGGAAGGACGAGGACCAACCGCGTCGTGAACTGGGAGGGCCGGGCGGAGCCCGGCTCCTTCCTCGACGTGCGGATCACGCGGGGGCACCCGCATCACCTCAGCGGAGAGCCCGCCGCGGTGGCCGCCTCGCGATGAGGACGGCACGGGCCACGCGGGGAGCGGCGGCGCCGGTGGCGGACCCATCGGTCCCGCGCGCGCTCGTCGGGCCCACGGCCTCGGGGAAGACCGAGGCGAGCGTCGAGCTGGCCCGGCGCCTGGACGCCGAGGTGATCCTGGTCGACTCGATGACGGTCTACCGCGGCATGGACGTGGGGACGGCCAAGCCGGGGCCCGACGAGCGCGCGCGGGTCCCTCACCACCTCGTGGACGTGGTCGATCCGACCGAGCCCTTCAGCGTGGCCCGGTTCCAGGCCCTGGCCCGCCAGGCGGTCCGAGGGATCGTGGAGCGAGGCCGCGTGCCGCTGCTCGTGGGAGGGTCCGGCCTCTACTTCCGGGCGGCCGTGGACGACCTCGAGTTCCCTGGCACGGATCCCGGGCTCCGGGACCTCCTGAGCCGGGAGGCCCGTCTGCTGGGGCCGGAGCGGATGCACTCCCGGCTGGCCGACCTCGACCCTGCCGCGGCGGCCAAGATCGATCCCGACAACGCGCGGCGCAGCGTGCGCGCCCTGGAGGTGGCCGCCCTGACGGGACGACCCTTCTCCTCGTTCGCCGCGGCGTGGGACCGGTACCCGAAGGGACGC